>DJWQ01000128.1:9537-51406 GCA_002441045.1 Firmicutes bacterium UBA6226
TGAGGTGAGGGGATGCAATCTGGTCTTTATTTGAATTTAATTTGGACAATAGTGGTTTTTTCGGTGATTTATATTTCCAAAAATTTAATTTTGAGAACCATCCATAACAAATGGTATCAAACCGATCGCTATTTTAAAGTAAAGCGTGTAATTAATACGATCGCTTTCTTAATGGTGTTGATTGCACTCGCTTTGATTTGGGTGGATACCACTGGTAGTGTATTGACCTTTATTGGTCTGTTTTCCGCTGGTCTTGCGCTCGCTTTAAAAGAGTTGATATTAAATATTGCTGGATGGATGTACATTTTACTTAGACAGCCTTTTTTTGTCGGAGATCGGATTGAAATATCAGGTATTAAGGGTGATGTTATCGATCAAAACATCTTCAAGTTTAGAGTTGTAGAAATTGGTAATTGGGTTCATGCGGAACAGAGTACTGGTAGAATCGTTCACATTCCAAATTATAAAATTTTTACAGATCCACTGGCAAACTATTCGCTTGGTTTTGAATATATTTGGGATGAGCTCAGCGTTTTGATTCCATTTGAAATGAACTGGCAAAAGGCAAAAAAAATCATGCAAGGCGTTCTAGAGGACATGACTGAAGATTTTTCTGCTGATATGCAAATGCAGATTAAAAAGGCCTCACGTAAGTACTTGATCTACTATAATAATTTGACACCTATTGTCTATACGGATGTTATAGATAGTGGTGTTAGATTGACCATGAGATATGTTTGCAAGCCGAAGGATCGCAGAACAATAAACGAAAAATTATGGGAGGCACTTCTGGTTAAATTTGATAGTGAATCTGACATCGATTTTGGTTATACTACAATAAGACGTGTATAAATTTCACCCTTACTTGATGATATGTTGAGTAAGGGTATTTTTATGAAAAAATTAAACCAAATTACCTTAACAATACATCAAAAACATATATTTAGTTTAAATAATGATGTATAGTATAATAAACATGCATACACGGAGGCAAGTATGAGGAATTATTACGTCATTACACATGGTGCTATGGCAATAGGCCTAGCAGAAACGATAAAAATGTTGATTGGAGATAAAAAATCCATCACGCCGATTGCAGCTTATTTAGGTGATTTATCACTTGAAGAAGAAGTTATAAATGTTGTTGAGGACATTGAGTCTGGAATTGAAGTGATTGTATTTACAGACATCGCGCATGGTAGTGTGAATCAGTATTTTGTTCCTTTTTTAAAGTATGCCAATTTTCACCTCATTACTGGAATTAATTTAGCAATCGTTTTATCAGTAATGCTTTTAGATTCTGATGTGCCAATTTCAAAAGAAAGTATTCTAAGTGAAATTGCGTTTTCAAGAGAACAAATTATTTATATGAACACGCATATTATTAAAATTGATGATGCGGATGAACTGTAACTCAACCCATTTATTTAAGTTAAGAAAGAGGCTGAAAGTGTCTATTATACACGTGAGAATTGATGATCGTTTGGTTCACGGTCAAGTGGCTATGATATGGACCAATGTCTTAAGTGCGACTCGAATAATGGTTGTGGACGATGAAGCTTCCAAATCCGATATAAAAAAGATGTCGTTAAAGTTAGCGACACCAAATGGTGTAAGCCTTTCGGTACTGACGATAGAGGCAGCTTCAAAACGAATTCATGAAGGCGTATATGAAGGTCAGCGCGTCCTTTTGGTTATAAAATCACCTGAAAATTTACTAAGGCTTATCAAATATGGTGTCGCTATTAATGAAGCCAATTTGGGCAATTTAACAGCTAAGGATGGTGTCCATCATTTTAGCAATACGATTATCATGAATGATGAGCAGGTTAATGTATGTAAACAGTTGAGAAAGCTAGATGTCAAGCTGACGATGCAGTTACTACCTTCGGATGATGATTCGGAAGTGATTATATGATTGATCAACTTGGGAAACGTGAAATTTTGATTATCAAACATCTAATCAATGCGAAAAAACCTTTAAGTAGTGATATCCTTGGTGTTATTCTCGGCACATCTCCTAAAACTATCCGTTCAAGTATGGCATTTATAGGTGAAATTCTAAAAATCGCTGGTGGCGCAAAGATCATATCTAAAACAGGGAGTGGCTATGCCATAGAAGTTGAAGATGAAAACGAATTTAGAGTATTCATGCAAACTTTCAATGCCAAATATCTGGATGCTTACTGGATACCGACACACACTTCTTCTAGAGTGGCATATATTATGCGAAGATTACTAATGGCGCGTGAACACATCAAAATGGAACGATTGATGGAGGAACTTTACGTCAGCCGAGTAACGTTATCAAAGGATCTTAAAGAAGTAAGAAAGTTATTGACAACCTATCATTTGAGACTGGAACATCGTGCCAAATATGGACTCATGATTATCGGTAGAGAATTTCATATTAGAGTTGCTTTAGTAGATTATCTCGATGTAGATGAGGATGCCAATACTTCCATGCATTACGATGAAAGAACCCTTTATCTTAAAGATCCTAAAATGCTAAATGATGAAACCATTCGTGCATTAATAGAATACCAAATTTCTATTTCAAATAATTCGTTACGTAAAATTATAAAGTATATCATCGTTACTGAATATAGGCTTCAAAGTAAGCATTTTCCAGTGATTTTGCCAGACGACTTTGTCAATATTAAACAGAAAGTTGAATATACAGTCGCTACAAAGGTGGTTAAATCATGTTCACTGAATTGGAATGAAGATGAGATAGGCTTACTTGCGGTTCTTTTTATCTCAAGAAGAAACATCATGAAAAATGAAGCTTTTTCTTTTAGATTGGATTCACAGGCGGTTGCTTATAGTGAAGGCATCATTAAATTCTTAAATGAATCGCTTTCTATTGATCTTTCAGAGTTTGAAACCTTTAGAGATGAATTGGCAAAGCACCTAAGAGGCATGATCTATAGAATTACCTTTGGAATAGAAAAAAGAGATGTGGGGATTTTGGAAAGTAAAGGGAGTAATCCTGCCTTTGAATACGCTGTTGTTGCTTGTAAATGGTTGAGTAAAGTTCTGAATCAAAGCATTCAAGAAACTGAAATTGCTTTCTTGTCCTACCGATTTTACATGTTTTATAGACTTTTAACGACTAAAGAAAAATCAAACGTATTGGTTGTACTATCAAGTGGCAAGAACGCTTCCGACTTATTTATATATGAACTTCTAGGCAATTTCGGGACATTTATAGATACTGCAGATGCAGCAGAATTTTATGAAATTCCGTTTATCAGTATGGAAAAGTACGATCTTATATTAACCGATATTCCAGCGATACAGTTCAACGTACGCATACCAGTTAAACGGGTTAATTATATATTCGATGACAATGATCTTCAGAAGATAAAAAGTTTTTTTGTGCATTCCCAAATTAACTCTGAACAGTTCTTGTCTTACTTTTCTAAGGCACATTACTTTAGAGAGGTAGAGCTAGAAACTAAAGAAGAGGTTATAGATTATATGCTTCAAAACATGTCCATAGAGGATGTAGAAACCAGACGTATAATTCTACAAAGGGAAAAAACTTCTTCTACTGAACGTGGCAACAGTGTTGCAATACCGCATACAAATTATTTGTTTATTGAGTCACCGAAGATTGCTATTTGCTTACTTAAAAAGCCGATTATCTGGCATAGAGAGTACTGTCAGTTGGTATTTTTAGTGTTAAATGGTAAGCAAGAAAAAGAACCATTTATTGCCCTTAGTATCGCTAAAGCAGCAACTGGCAATATACAATTTGTTTACGATATGATTCGAACTAAGAATTTTGAAGAAGCACACGTGGTTCTTGAAACGTTTATTGAATCATTTGAGTTATATTAATAAAGGATGGGGAAGGAGTTTTAAAATGATTAAAGGGATTGCAGCATCAAAGGGCTATGCAATTGGCAAAATTAAAGTGATGCGTCACATAGAGTGGACGGTAGATTTAACACCTTCTGTTGATTGTGCAAAGGAGTTAACTGAACTAAAAAAATCTGTTGAAGCATCAAGAGAGCAATTGAAAGCAATCAGAGACAATACTGCTAAAAATATTGGTGAACATGAAGCGATGGTTTTCGATTCGCATATGATGTTTTTAGACGATCCTGAGTTTGTAGGTGCTATGGAAGAAGCGATCAACTCAGAAGCTAAAAGAGCAGTTGCCGCGGTTGAGCAAGTTAAAAATTTCTTCAAATCGATGTTTGAACAAATGGACAATGCTTACATGAAAGAAAGGGCAGCTGACATCGTTGACGTTTCTAATCGATTAATTAAAAACTTACTTGGACTTCCAACGGATAATGGTAACTTAGAAGAAAATACTATTATCGTAGCTCATGATTTAACACCATCAGATACGGCTCAATTAGACAAGACGAAAGTTATTGGCTTTTTAACCGATATCGGTGGTACAACGTCTCATAGTGCAATTATGGCGAGAAGCCTAGAAATTTGTGCGGTTGTCGGTTTAGGTGATATTACTGATAAAGTGACGGATGGTATGGTCTGCATCATGGATGGCGTTAAGGGTGAAGTTATTTTAAGCCCATCACACACTCGAATTGAAGAATATGAAGCGTTAGCGGAAGCTTATAGAAAGAAACGAGAGGATTTAAAGAAGTATAAAGATATAAAACTTGCCTATAAAGATGGTCGAGAAATTTTAGTTGCTGGTAATATCGGTTCTGTAAAAGATCTAGATTCAGTTATTGAAAATGGTGCAGATGGAATAGGACTTTTTAGAACAGAGTTTGTATTTATGGACCGTGCTTCAGCACCTACTGAAGATGAACAATATGAAATCTACAAAACAGTTGCTGAAAGAATGAGCGGCAAGCCTGTGGTAATTAGAACGTTAGATATTGGCGGCGATAAGCAAATTGATTATTTAGAAATGGAACCAGAGATGAATCCATTTTTAGGTCTTAGAGCTATTCGTCTATGTTTTAAGTATGTCGATTTATTTAAAGCACAAATAAGAGCTCTATTAAGAGCCAGTGTACATGGTGATGTTAATGTTATGCTGCCTATGATAGGTGCAGTTGAAGAAATCAAGCAAGCAAAAGCGATTATTGAAGAATGTAAAGCCGAGCTAAGAGCAGAAGGAATTGCCTTTAATGAAAATATGCCAGTGGGAATCATGATTGAAATACCTGCAGCAGCTATAGCCGCAGATATTTTAGCTGAAGAGGTTGACTTCTTTAGTATTGGAACAAATGATTTAATTCAATACACGCTTGCCGTCGATCGTATGAATTCAAATATTTCTCACTTATATAATCCGATGAATCCCTCTGTTTTAAGATTAATAGAAATGACCATAAAAGCGGCTCATAACGCAGGTATATGGTGTGGGATGTGTGGCGAAATGGCAGGGGACTTACGTGCAACAGAAGTATTGCTCAGTATGGGTCTTGATGAGTTTTCTATGTCGGGATCATCCATCCTCGACGTAAAAGAGAAGATTTTTACACAATTGAAATAAGGTGCTTTCAAGCAATAACATTAATATATAATTTCAACAGTATTACAAGGACTTTGGTCAGAGGGACCAAGGTCCTTTTTAATTACAAATTAATCACAAGTCCGTTACATTGCCACAATTTTAAAGATTAATATGCTATTATGAATTTACATTAGATATAGAATTGTAATGATTCAAATATTTAAAGCAGAGTTTAATTGGAAAATCGATAGTCAATCGAATAAATAGAACTTTTGAGGGAAAGGTTGGTAGAATTTGACAAATAAGTTAAAGAGTTTAGCGTTAACGCTTATCGTTTCTGGAGCATTAATTACAACTGGTATGATGCCATCGTTTGCTGATGCAAAATGGTACGAAACAGATATGAATGAAGCGAACAGCTGGTTAATTATCCCTGAGGATATGATGCAAGAATCCTATGATAGCTTTATTACAAGAGGCGAGTTTGCTGAAATTTTAGTTAGAGCTTATCTAAGTAGTGGTGGTAATTTTGACAACTTAAAGTATGAGGCTTATTTTGATGATACTGAGACGATTTATCCTGACTTAGTTTATTATTTACAGATGGTTTCAGGTTATCCAGATGGTACTTTTAAGCCAGACGGTAAGATCAAAAGAGAAGAAATGTTTGTTATGATCGATAAGTTCACTTTGTTGATTTCACGTCAAAAGCCAACGGAAGTAAATGAAGAATCCCTAACAAAAAGCAGAGCTTATTTAGAAACTAGAATTAGTGACTCTGCTTCATTGAATGACTGGTCTGTGCCTTCTGTAGAAAGATTAATTCGACAAGGCATCATTAGTGGTAGTGGCACTGGTTTAATCTCTCCTAAAATTAGTACAACAAGAGCTCAAGCTCTAATAATGATTAAAAAAGCGATAACTTTATATCGATATTCTCCTATAAGTTCAAAACAGATGTCCTATCGATTAAATGAAGTTGCATATATGGATGTCTATAGTGATCCAAATAATTACTTTACCTCAAGAGGAAGTTACTCAAGAGGCAATTGGAACAATTCAAATGGTGAAAATAATGATAACTACAATTATAGTCGAAACTATAGACCTCGATCACTAGAAGAAATCTACACACCAGAGCAACTACTAGTGATGCTAGGTAATAATTCTGTAAAATACGCGCTTGTTTTCGGAGCAGCAGATGCAACTCGTTATCAAACTGCTGAAGAAGCGCAAAAGCATATGGTGAGTATTGCGGTTGATGTTTGGGTCTTAAATAGCAATGGAACTAAAACAAAAGGAATTAAGTATCTTACAGTTAATGAAAACATAGCCGATATAGTAAAGGCCATTTTTCAAGACATATTTGAGGGACCAGAAAAGTTTCCTATTAAAAATGTTGGTGGCTACTCATGGCGTGCCAGTGAAACATCTGAGCATCGATGGGGACTAGCAATCGACATTAATTCAAATGAAAACTATATGATCAAGCCCGATGGTACTGTTGTCGCAGGTTCATTTTGGATGCCAGGTAGTGATCCTTATTCTATAAAACCAGATGGCGATGTGGTAAAAGCATTTAAAGCTCATGGTTTTACATGGGGTGGCGATGCTTGGTCATCAAGTAATGACTATATGCACTTTTCATATTTAGGTTGGTAAAAAAAATAATTCAATTTTCAGATAATTATGTTAAAATACCCTTATAGGAATAATTGCGGGTGTAGCTTAGTGGTAGAGTTCTGGCTTCCCAAGCCAGCTGTGTGGGTTCGATTCCCATCACCCGCTCCAATTGAGGGGACATATGAAAAAACATCTGAGTATTTTGGCAGCTACGTTAATTATTTTTGCGATTACCTTTCAGTTATTTAAACCCAGTGAAAATTTACCAAGAGCAATCGATCAGAAGTTGGTCGAGCAGGTTGTAGAAAATTTATCAAGTAATACATATTTAGGTAGGAAAGCTGGAACAAAAGAAAATAAAATGGCTTTGGACTATGTCGAGTCTCAATTTATTACGCTTGGGCTGTCTGCTTATAGACAATCCTTTGAAGCGTTGATACCCGAGACCGAAAATGAGTCCAATTTTTCTTTTTTTGATCCAGTTCTGCAAACAGATGTGATATTAACGCCGCATGTCGATTATAAAATGTTAACATGGGGACCATCAGGAAGTATAAATTATCAAGGCGATATCGTTTTTGCTGATAATAATGTTTATAAGGTTGATCCAGAACAATTAAAGGGGAAAATTGTAGTCACTCAAGGAACACCCTATATTGGAGATAGTTTAGAGCAAATTATTAACGCAGGCGCAGTAGGGGCATTCTATTATATTGGCAATTATGGCATCGATGAAATCGCAACTAAAAACTTGGATTTGGGGAATAAAACGGGAGATCATTTTGCACTGGGATTCATTAGTAGAGAACGGTATTTTGAGTTTAAACAAATCGCATTACAAGATCAAATTGTTTCGAAAGAAATACTACCTTCTGGAACGATACATGGTTTTATTAAAGACGTTGATTTTAATCATCCTATTTTATTCAATCCAGTTACGACTGAAAATATGTATATGACTTTAGATGGTCCGACTGATAACTTTAATGCTTATTTAAATGCTCATAAAGGGGAAACGTTTGTTGTACTTCAGGCATCAGTAGATCATGTTGGTACTATATTAAAGTCTATTGAAGAACAAACTTCTTTTCCTGGTGCTGCACATAGTGCAACTGGCGTTGGAATTTTGCTTGATATAGCCAATGCAATTAAAGATAAAAGTGCAGATGCGAATATCATTTTCGCCATCACAAATGCAGATGATTCAGAAATGCAAGGCATTCGTCAAATGATGAAAGACTTTGATTCTGTTTTAGACAAAACGCTGTTTGTAAGTTTAGTCGATATTGGTGGCTTAAATTCAAATCAGACCTATTTGGGAGGTGTAGGAGAAGGAAACGAAGTCTACCTTTCCAAGTTTGTGGCGTTGGGCTCTAGAGAAGAAATCCCAACTCTATCTTATAGAACTTCACTTTCGACTACAAACCCAGATATTTCTCTCATTATGGTGAGTCAAGATAATTCAAATGCCTATACGCTATTAGATCGACCGGAAACCGTCGATTATGAAAGTGTGAATAATGTTGCCCGACTCATCTATAAATGGTTAGGTTCCTCTTTTTATAAATACAATGCTTTTACAGGCATCCCAGTTAGCTTAAGAGTTGGCTTTGTAGTGGTATTGTTGATATTGCTTTTAAATTTCATTTTAGAATCGTATAAAGAACAATATCAGATATTGAAACGTATTTCTATATCAAGAATCTTTCTATTTGAAAAATGGCTTTTAAGCCTTTTGACAGCACTTGTTATTATCATACTCATGATTTTCGTGACCATGTTACCTCGCGATTTGAATTATGGTACCTATGGTGGTCGCTTTACAACCAATTTCTCATTTGAGGTCATTATCCAGCAGATTGGGGATTTTATTTTAAACTTCAAACATTCAGGCGTAAAAGATGCTGAATTTGTAATGAGAACTTTTAAGAATAGTTTTATGTTATTGGCTATCGCTTCTTTTTTATCGCTTGTATTAGGTAGTTTGAAGGGGCTGTTTGATGCCTATAGTAACAAAGAGAATACTGAATTGAGGAGTTTTACAAGTCTTGTAATCATGTCAGTTCCTGATATCATTTGGATTTTGATTTCACATCTAATCATCATCGCAGTTGGTAAAAAGATGGAACTACCACTTCTGAGACAAATGGTATTTCCAATCTTAACACTTACCATTATGCCAATGGTATATTTAAGTCGTATTGCTTATCTTTCTTTTATTGAAGAAAAGGGAAAACCATATTTTATAGCTCTAATATCGAGAGGAATTAAAAAAAGAACGATTTTTTTGGGTCATATGATTGTTCCAACTTTGCAAAAGGTATTTACTTCATACCTAGGAATTTTGCCACTTATGATTTCAAATATGATTATTATTGAGTATCTATTTGATTATAAGGGATTAGCGAATTTTGTATTAATCGCTGATCGAACACAGGATCAAACAACCTTTATCGTTCTGTTGATTGGAATAAGCATTCTTTATCTTCTATTCTCTTGGATGACGAAGCTTGGTATTTACTCACTGACATCTAGAAGAAGGAGGCGATAATCATGTTTAGGAAATTTCAGTTCTTCTTTGGCCTTGCGATTGTCATGGTTATTCTCTTAATGATGTTTGTACCTACCTTGTTCACAAATATAAACCCTTACGCAACTGAAGGATTAAGATCTTATGTTGATGATGCAGGGACCTTTCACCTTGAAAAGGCACCTTTTAAGCCTCAAAGTGATATCTGGATGGGAACCGATGAGCTAGGAAGAAGCATATGGGCATTAATTGTTTATGGGACCAAACTAACCATTACATTGGCTGGTTTAATTGTCATACTTAGATTTTTAATTGCAATTCCTATTGGCATGCTAGCTGGATTCGGTTCAGTCAGCGCACATAGTATAATTGATAAAATGAATCGCTTCTTAGGTACGATACCAACTTTATTACTTAGCATTTTAATTCTTAGGATGGATTTTTTTACCAATTTAGGCAAGGCACAATCGATCATTTCCTTTGTAATTGTACTTAGTATAATTGGATTTGCTAAACTAGCTGTTGTTATTGAAGAGCGTGTTAAAGCCATAAATAATGAACCATTTGTAACAGGGGATATCGCTCTAGGAAAAAGGCCATTTCAAATCGCTACAACCACAATATTGCGACATTTGTATCCAGAGCTAATAGCAATGTTTTTTATGGAAATTGCTAGAGCGCTAACGCTGTTATTACAACTTGGTTTATTTGCTGTATTCGTTGGGAATGTTAAGTTTATTGAGGATAGCTCTAACGGGAACATTAAGACCATGAATGTTTCGTATGAACCTGAGTGGGCAAGCATGCTGGGTGCTGCAAGAATTCATTTGAGATCAGCACCTTGGATTGTATTTTTTCCGTCACTTGCTTTTTTTATTAGTGTATTAGGATTCAATGCATTTGGTGAGAGTGTTAGAAAACTTTTGAAAGGTGAACTTAAGATAAAAAGAATCAAACCAATCCTATTGACAATAAGTGTCATTTTTATTGTATTTATTTTAGGTTATCAAGCTGTTGAGTGGGTTGGGGTTAATACCGGCTACTCTTCTGAACAAGTAGTAACTGATCATCTTATGCTTGAAGCGGGTCCGATTTTACTTGGTAATGATAATGCATTAAAGGCAGCGGATTGGATAAGCTCAGAACTAGATGAAAGAGGCTTTTCACCCTTAAAAGGTAGTAGCTATATTGATCCTTATAAAATAAATAGTGGTTATTTTGCCATAAATGATGAAGTGCTTTTAAATCAATCGAATTTTAAAGGTAAATTTGAGTGGGTTGGCTATGGTAACTACAATTTATCTGCTGAAATTGTTGATCTAAAGGACATTGATATTCTCAATATTGAAACGGATGATCTCACAAAATATTCAGGAAAAGTGATCTTACTCAATGGTGAATTTTACAATCATGAAGCAATCGTAAAAGTTACTGAAGGAATAATATCAAGTTCTAAAGTTGCTGGAGTGATATGGTTGAAACCACTTAATGAGGTTGAAATCAAATGGGTTTCCAAACAGAGCTTTGAAGTGCCAGTTTTATATGTTTCAGATGAAGCTGAACTAAAAAATGGAGATCAGATCTTTGTTCAATCTGAGATGGGTACACTAGGTAGTTCAGGAAACAATATATACGGTATTTTAAAAGGAACAAATATAAATCATGGAGAGGAAGCTTTGATATATGGGTTTGGATATAATGCCATGGATCAAACTAACTTTACAGAGCAAATGTCATTTAATCTATCTTTAATAGATTCATTGATTAAAGACGAAGCGAATCGCAAAAGAACCATTATCGTTTTATTTTTTGATGGGAGCTCAAACTATCAGTTTGATGGCAGAGTCAGTTATGCGAATCAATCTTTATATCCTCAAAAAGATATTTTACTCTATTTTGACATGACACATATTGAGGCAGGCGAAACGGGATCGATTATTTTTAATCAAGATCAATCACCGATATCAAGGTATTATGCTTACAGTTTTGCAGTTCAACTAGATGAAGCATTGAGTAGCTTTTCGGATTCAGTAATTAAAAATCAAAAGATTTGGAAAAACGATGACATACTTTACTTATCAAAAGGGATACCAACCTTGACCGTAGGTTTTATAAAAAACGAAAATGGTGAAACTTTACACAATTTGGGAAGTATCCTTTCTAAAGTCATTCGAAAAAACAATTACTAAGAGGTAATCATGTTAGAAATAGATAATCTTACCGTAAAACTCAACCATACTGAGATTGTTAGAGGAATTAGCTTCAATCTTGAAAAAGGGAAAATTCTAAGTGTTCTTGGAGAATCCGGATCTGGGAAAAGTGTAACCGCTATGTCAATCCTAAGACTATTTGAAGAGGATCATTCAGAAATACTAGCAAATAGTTTGAAATATGATGAATACGACTTGAAGCATATTAGTAAAAATCAGTTAGAGAACATTCGCGGGAAGAAAATCGCATATATTTTTCAAAATCCTATAGATGCATTAAGTCCTTATAGAAGGATAGGACATCAATTCAAGGAAGTTTTGAACTCTCATGGAATGCAATATGACAAACAAGAAGTACTCAAATGGTTAGATTTGGTTGGGCTTGGCAAAGAGAAAGCGTATATTTTAAGAAAATACCCACATCAGCTAAGCGGTGGACAAGCACAAAGAGTAACTATTGCACTTGCTTTGTGCCTAAATCCTGAGATTATTATTGCTGATGAACCAACAAGTTCTATAGATGCATCACTAACAGATACTATAATAGATTTATTAGTAAGTATTAACCAAAAAATGAACATATCGATTTTATTTATCACACATGATTTTGATCTTGCAACGCGAATTAGCGATGATATCCTTATTTTATACGGGGGTCTCGTGATGGAATATGGTGAAAAAGCGAATATCGTTAATCGTCCAAAGCATCCGTATACTGTAGAGCTTTTTAAATGTGTTCGTTCAATTAATAGTAGAGAAGAGAGATTGTATGCACTCTCAGGCTATGCGCTTGATCCAAAAGCGTTTAAAAACCAATGTCCTTTTGCAGAAAGATGTCACCAAGTAAAGAAAGCCTGTTATCAGAAGATACCTTCTATAGCATTTGATGAGTATGGAACACAAATTAGATGTGTGTTATATGATGAGGTGTTGAATGAATAAAGAGAACATTATACTATCGGTTTTAAACGTGAGTAAATCATTTTATACAAAGGGTACTGTATTCGGTAAGGCCGTTGAGATTAAGGCCGTTAATCGAGTTTCTTTTGATTTGTATGAAGGTGAGACTTTGGGCTTAATTGGAGAAAGTGGCAGTGGTAAAACTACGTTATCTCATATGTTACTCAAGCTAGTTCAGCATGACTCAGGTGAGTTTAGATTTAGAGAGGATGTTTCTGAGCATTTTAGAAAATCAGTCCAAATTGTATTTCAGTACACTTACGGTGCAATGGATCCTCTAAAAACTGTGAGACAATTGATGATAGAACCCCTTAAAATACATCAAATATGTGACAGCAATCATTATGAGCAGATGAGTATAGAGCTTTTAAATCAAGTTGGTCTATCTGAAAAGATGTTGGAACGACGAATTTCTGAGATTAGTGGTGGACAAAAGCAACGTTTGGGAATAGCGAGGGCTTTGGCGACTAAGCCAAAAATAATCGTTTTAGATGAACCAGTTTCAGCACTGGATATATCTGTTCAAGGTCAGATTATCAATTTACTTCATGATTTAAAACAGGAGTTTGGTTTAACCTATTTGTTTATTACACATGATTTGAAAATAGCCCGACATTTATCTGATCGACTTGCAGTAATGAAAGAAGGCTCTATCATTGAAATTGGTGATACAGATGCAATCCTCAATACACCAAAGGCAGATTATACCAAACAATTGATTCGTACAATAAATAAAATAGAATAGTAAATGTTCCAAGACCTTCATAATGTGAAGGTCTTTTTATTTTATTTTAAATATTGTGAATAAATTTTAAATAAATTTTGTAGTATTTTGTAACATTTTGTAGGATTGTGTAGGGCTAATGATATAAATAATCGATTCATGTATTTGTATGCGTACATGAACTCTTTGGGGAGCATACAGGGTTAGGTTAATAAAAATGTTGAGCAGGAGGAAATTATGAAAAAAGCAATATCGTTATTATTGGTTTTACTATTAATGTTCACACTTGTAACAGGCTGTTCAAACAGTGAACCAGCAACTACAGAAGCGACAACAGCTGCTGCAGCAGGCGAAACAACAGCAGCAAATACAGAAGAACAAGTATCATTTGACAATATCTTTGTTAATATCGGTACTGGTGGAACTGCAGGAACTTACTTCCCACTTGGCGGTGCTTTCGCTGAAATTTGGAACAACAACATTAAAGGTATCAATGCTACTGCACAATCAACAGGTGCTTCTGTTGCAAACATTAACCTTTTAATCGATGGTGAAGTAGAAGTGGTTATCGTTCAAAACGATACAGCACTTTACGCTCATGATGGCGTTCAAATGTTTGACGGACAGCCTTTTGATAAATTAAGAGGTCTTGCAACACTCTATAGCGAACCATTACAAATCGTTACAACTGATCCTACTATCAAAACGGTTGCAGACTTAAAAGGCAAAAAAGTAGCTGTTGGCGCAATTGGTTCTGGTGTTGAAGCGAATGCTAGACAAATTATCGCGGCTGCAGGTATGGATTTTGAAAAAGATATCGATCCTAAGTTCTTATCATTTGCTGAAGCTTCTTCAGGTTTAAAAGATAAACAAGTTGATGCTGCATTCTTAACTGCTGGTATTCCAACAGCAGCAATTCAAGACCTTTCAGCTCAAAATGATGTATTCATCGTCGCAATCGATGGTGATGTTGCAGCAACACTAAAATCTGACTATAAATTCTTTACAGATTATGTGATTCCAGCAAACACTTACAAAGGTCAAACAGAAGATGTGCCTACATTAACTGTTAAATCTATGCTTTGTGTATCAGCTGATATGGATGAAAAATTAGCTTACGAATTAACAAAACAAATTTATGAAAACCTTGATAGAGTTGTATTAGCTCATAACGTAGGTAAATATATTACAAAAGAGACTGCTCAAGATGCGATGTCAGTTCCGTTACATCCAGGTGCAGAAAGATACTTTAACGAATAATTGAGATTATTTAATTAGGTAGGGTCTAGTTAATCTCCCAAGTTTTCCCCAAAATAAAAAAGAGAGAAGGGAAGCTTTGTTTAGAAAAGTAATCATCGGATTGTTGAGTGCACTTCTATTGGTGATTTTGGTTTTAACTGGTCTTCATGAGCGGACTGTAGTAATAATTGAAAATATTAAAACTGGTGAACAACATGATTTTTTTCCTGAGGATGATCATTTTATCTTAGGATATACGCATTCTGTTTTGCTAACACCCGTAGAGGAGTATTTTGAAATCGATAAAAATAATAACCTTATACTCCAAAAGACGATTTATGAGTCTTTTGGAGTAGGGCTTCCTTATGAACAAGAGACTGATGCGGAATTTGAAATAGTGGATGGTAAGTTTATATTATATTTAGATCGGACGTTTGAACAGGTAAATATGATTGCATCGCCAATACCGAAACATCTAATTAAGGTTAATGGTGTAAGCTCTTATATCGCAGAAATGTTCAGTAAGGAAGAAATAGATGTAACTAGTGAAGCGTTTAAAACGCTAATTAAGGAAGACGAGGAACGAGAAAAGTACACGCACGATATAAAGATATATGCAATAAAAAAGAAAGTTTTTGAAATAGGCAACTACCATGTTGTCTTATAAGGAAGGATCGGTGTCATGTCTGACTTAAAAGATAAAAATACGACGGCAGCGCCATCTGATGTAAATGCAGATGAACTGCTCAGAAAATATGACAAGGGATCAGATTACCGAGTATTAAGTGGTGTTCAAAATAAGATGATTGTTATTTTGCTTGCTTTGTTCTCATGCTTTCAGCTCTATACTGGAATCTTCGGTGTACTGGATGCTATGTTACAAAGATCGATACACCTTGCTTTCGGCTTAACATTGGTTTATTTGTTGTATCCATCTTCAAAGAAATTTTCTAGAAGCAAACTACATCCTTTAGATGTCTTTTTAGCAGTTTTGGCTGCTGGTGTTTGCCTCTATGTTTTCTTCAACTATAAGCAATTGGTATTGCGTGCTGGCCGAGTAAGTACAACGGATATGATCGTTGGATTAATAGCCATCTTCTTAGTTTTAGAAGCAGCAAGAAGAGTCATTGGGTGGCCTATGGTCATTATCGCTTGCGTATTTATCGCTTATGCATTACTTGGCCCACATATTCCTGGCCCACTTGCGCATAGAGGTGTTAAAGTTAGTAATCTAGTACAGCACTTATATTATACTACTGAAGGTATCTTTGGTTTACCAATAGGTGTATCATCAACCTTCATATTTATGTTTTTACTATTTGGCGCTTACCTTGGGAAAACCGGTATGGGAGAGTTTTTCATCGATATTTCGAACTCAATCGCTGGCAGTGCACCAGGTGGACCTGCTAAAGTTGCTGTAATTTCAAGTGCAACAATGGGAACTCTTTCAGGATCTTCAGTTGCAAACGTAGTAGGTACTGGTAGTTTTACAATTCCTATGATGAAAAAGTTAGGCTACAAACCTGAATTTGCAGGTGCTGTAGAAGCAACTTCTTCAACAGGTGGACAATTAATGCCACCAATTATGGGAGCTGCTGCATTCCTTATGGCGGAATTTACCAATATACCTTACGTACAAATTATAGGTGCTGCAGTCATTCCTGCGTTGCTTTATTATTTCGGTGTATGGGCGGGCGTTCATTACGAAGCTAAAAAACAAGGGTTAAAAGGGTTACCTAAGGATCAAATCCCTAAAGCAAGTAAGGTGATGAAAGAAAGAGGACACCTCATTCTGCCAATTATCGTTGTAATATACTTACTTGTAAGTGGTTATACGCCAATTAGAGCTGCATTAGGTGCAATTTTATCATCAATCTTGGTATCAGCGATAAAAAAAGAGACAAGACTCTCTCTTATGGATATCTTTAATGGTTTGGTAGAAGGTGCAAAAACAGCTTTAACTGTTGTTGCGGCTTGTGCGACTGCTGGAATCATTATCGGTGTCGTAACACAAACAGGATTAGGACTTAAAATGGGTTCGTTACTTGTTAGTGCGGCATCAGGTAAGTTGTTCTTAACACTTATTTTTACTATGGTAACTTCATTAATATTAGGGATTGGAGTACCGACAACTGCAAATTATGTCATCACATCGACAATTGCTGCTCCGGCATTATTAATGCTGAATGTGCCAATTATTGCTGCTCATATGTTCGCATTTTACTTTGGTATCATCGCAGATGTTACGCCACCTGTTGCATTAGCTGCGGTAGCTGCATCCGGTGTAGCCAAATCTGAGCCGATGAGAACCGGCATTCAAGCTTCAAGACTTGCAATAGCAGCGTTTATTATCCCTTATATCTTCGTTTATAGCCCTGAGCTATTATTGGTAAACGTTACGCCACTTTCATTAGTTTTCATCCTCGTGACAGCAATTATCGGTATCATCGCTGTTGCGTCTGGATTGACAGGTTATTTCCAAACGAAAATGAACGCAGTTGAACGCGTCTTGTTTATCGTAGGTGGTGTAATGATGGTAACAACGCATTTAACTTTTAACCTTATTGCTGCAGTAGCATTACTTGGTGTAGGCATACTACAGTTTAGAAAAAAAGGTTTACAAAGTGAAGAAGTGTTAAGTGCTTAATTTAAACGAGAAATTCCCCTTCTTATAGACAGAGAGTTGACTACCCACAATAGTCAACTCTCTGTATTTTTTGTAACGATAATTAACGAATCCTTCACATAAGTATAAACTGATTTTAATCAGGACTTTAAATACCTCTTCTAGAATGTAACTATAGGAGGAACAAATCATGATAAAAACGATTATATTTGATTTTGACGGCACAATTATTGATACAAATACATTAATTGAAGAGGGATTAAATCATTTTGCATTAAGATATAGAGGGTCAACTTTAAATAAAAGTGAACATAAGTTACTTGTAGGTAAAACTTTAGAAGATCAATTGGGATTTATCAGTGAACAACATAAGAACAGTATGTCTGAACAGTTTAAAATATGGTATAAGCATCACCACAATCAAAAGGCAAAGGCTTTTCCGCAAATGGTGGAATTGATTCATGGATTAAAACAGCTGGGTTATCAAATTGCAATTGTTAGTAACAACAGTACTCAAAGTGTTGAACACGGATTGAGACACTTAAAGTTAGAGCGTTATTTTGATTATATATTAACTCGTGATCATGTGAAGGAAGTTAAGCCCTCGCCAGAAGGCTTGGAGGTTATACTTACCTTTACTGAATCTAAACCCGATGAAGCAATTTTTATAGGTGATGCTGCAACAGATGTTTTGGCAGCAAAAGCAGCGGGTTTAAAAAGTGTACTTGTCGGTTGGAGTCATCTGGATGTGGATGATATCATAAAGTTAGAACCTGATTACGTTATTTCATCAGCACTTCAACTTTTAACGATCATCGAATCAATAAATGAAACACAAAAGCAAAGTTATCAAAAAAGAATTGCTGTCTAGCATTTCTTTTTTTATTTTTTGGAAATTTTCATAAAATTAAAATTTACATATGTATAAATAAATTTAAAGACTATTAAGTGAGACAAATGCCTCACATTTGGGTATAATAGAGGATATGAAATTAAGTGGAGGACAGAAATGAGTAAATTAAAGGGGTTAAAAATTATAGGTCTTTGTTTGTTGGCATCAGTAGTTTTATCAGCCTGTCAAGCCAATGATTCACCTAAAGCGATAGATAAGGTTAAACAAGTTACAGTCGTAACATTAGAAGAAACCGCTTATAGAGAAACATTGGTATATGATGCAGCAGTAAGTGCGGATCAAATCACGCCATTAAACCCAAGCCGTGATGGTGAAGTCGAGACCATATATAAGCAGACTGATGATATGGTTAAAGCTGGTGATAAGTTGCTTACGCTAAAAGCTTATGTTCAGGGCGAGAAAAATTTAGATATTTTTGCGCCTTACGATGGCTATATTGCAAGTATACTAACGAGTGAAGGCAATCTGGTTTCATCTGCATATCCTGCGATAATTGTAAGAACTAGTACCCAGAATTTGAAGTTTGCTATTACTCTCGATGATGTAAAAAAAGTTCAAAAATACGGAGAACCTCAAGTTGAGATTCAAGCAAATGGCAAAACATATGAAGGCAAATTTAAACAGCTAAGTCAACTCCCAGACAGTACTTCACTAATGTACCCAATTGAGCTATCTATAAATGATAGTGATCAACTTCAGATCGGCGAAATTGTAAAAGTCAATCTCTTGCTATCAAGAGTAAATGGTGTTTGGTTGCCAATACCTTACATTCAAAATGATGGTGATGATTTTGTTTATATTGTAAATAGCGATTCTAGAGTAGAACGAAGAAATATCGTTTTAATGGAAGTTTACAATGAATTGGTACATGTCACAGGGTTAAATGATGGTGATCGAGTCATTACAATTGGAAATGCCTTTGTAAAAGAAGGACAACTGGTTAATGCTAGGGAGGCAACCAATGAATAGATTAATAAAGGCTGCTATTACAGAGAGAAAAGTCACTTTTCTCTTGGCGATTATGATCTTTTTTTATGGTATGTATTCTTATTACTTCATCCCCAAACAAGAAAATCCAGATACCTCTAGTCCCGCCGCTCAGATTGTAACCATTTATCCAGGAGCGACAGCAAAAGAGGTTGAAGAACAGGTAACCATAAAAATTGAAGATGAGCTTTCAGCACTAGATGGTATAGAAAACATCGTATCTTACTCAAATCCAAATGTGTCAGTCGTCATCGTTACATTGAACTATGAGGTTGATTATGATGAACAATGGGCAAGAATGCGTGTTTTGTTAGACAAAATTAAGCCCAACCTACCATCAAACGTCTATGATTACCAAATCGAGACCGAGTTAACAAAGTCGGCTGGTATAATTTTGAGTTTATCTGGTGAAAACTATACCTATGAACAGCTTGCCACTTATGCAAATACATTTAAGTCTGAGTTAAGCTCAGTTGACGGTGTCTCTAGAGTTTATGTTGAAGGTGCACCAGATAAAGAGTTACAAATTAAACTTCATTTGGATCAGTTAAATCAATTACCTTTATCTATCAAGGATATTTTTGATTTGATTTCAGCTCAGACAGTAAATATCCCAGTTGGTGAGCTAGAAACGTCATACGGCTCAATAGGTGTAAAACACAACTTACAAAATGATCAAAAATCTGCATATGAATCTATGATTGTATATGGTTCTTCTGAATCAGGTAGTATGATCAAGTTAAGCGATATTTCAGATATTGAAATGGGCTATGCAAATAATCAGCACAGCTATAAGCATGGAGAAGACAACGCAGTACTCGTTACAGTTTATTTTGATGCTAACCAAAATGTTATCCTTGTTGGGGATGATGTTCGCTCGGTGATAGATGAGGAAAAAGAAAAGTTTCCGGCGGAATTACATGTGAATGAAGTTCTTTTTCAACCTGAAGAAGTTAGTCGATCAATTGATGGTTTTTTAATGAACTTACTTCAAGGGATTGGATTTGTCGTTATCGTCGTATTAATCGGCATGGGCTTTAGAAATGCATTTGTTGTTTCTATAGCAATTCCATTGTCAGTTACAATGACTGTAGTTATGATGAAACTAATTGGTGTAGACATTCAACAAATGTCAATAGCTGCATTAATCATCGCCCTTGGGATGCTCGTTGACAACTCAATCGTTATTAGTGATGCCATTCAATTAAAACTCAATGAAGGATTGCCTATATCAGAAGCGTGCTATGAAGGTACTGTAGAACAAGCGACACCAGTATTGACTTCAACTTTGACAACGGTTGTGGCATTTGCACCATTAATAATATTGCCAGGTGAAGCTGGCGAATTTGCAAAATCTTTACCACAGGTTGTTATTATCGCTTTAATAGCATCTTATATAGTAGCGATGCTTGTTACTCCTGCACTTGCAAGTCTTGTTTTTAAAGCTAATAGAACTTCACAATATGAAAAGCATAGATTGAGAAGATTATTTGAATATGGATTAAAAGGTTCAATGCGTCTACCCAAATTTTCACTATTTATTATCCTGATAATTTTAGCTGCAACAGTTTATGGCGCAACCTTTTTATCAATTGAATTGTTCCCTTATACGGACAAAGA
This sequence comes from Firmicutes bacterium UBA6226, assembly GCA_002441045.1. The sequence continues at coordinate 30,422 of DJWQ01000128.1, forward strand.
TCTAATTTATATTGATGTTTTTTCGGAAAAGAAAGGTGATTTAGAATATACACAATCACTCTCAGAAGAATTGTACGCTATTTTAGATCAAGAAGAAGGCATAACGGATATCAATTCGTCTATAGGTGGTGGATTTCCTAAATTTTACCTCACAGTGGGAGTTAGACCTGAATCAGCAGATTACACGCAAACATTAATAACTTTCGATCTGAGCCAAACTGAGGGCTATAACAGCAGAGAAGACTTCGCTTATCATCTGCAAACACTTTTAGATGAACAACTTAAGGGTGGATTTGCTACAGTTAGTTTATTAGAAATCAATCAACCAGGACCGTCGTTAGATATTCGCGTCTCAGGTGACTCTTTAGAGGAGGTAAGATCGGTTTCTGATGATATCTATGGGGCACTACTATCTCGTGAAGAAACAATCAACGTCCAGACCGATAGTGCAAGTTATCGCTATCAATATCTTTTAGATGAAGACTTATCTAAGATGAGTCAGTTCGGTTTAAATGCTTATGATGTTCAACTTCAAACTGCTTTAGCGGTCAATGGTATGACGGTAGCAAACCTACCTTCTGATAAACCCATAACAGTTGTACTAACAGGTGATATCAACTCTATCACTGATTTAGAGAATTTTTCAATAAAATCGAGTGCAACAGGTGAAAAAACACTTTTAAAACAGTTTGCGGACATTTCACTTAAGAGTGAGCTCAATACGATAAAGCGATATAATAGGCAGCCTACTGTATCGGTTAGTGCAAATGTAACGCCTGGATATTCGGTAGGAACCCTACAAGGATGGGTACAAGACTCATTGATTCCTTCGTTAGATACAGAAGGTGTTCAGATTAGTTATGGTGGTGACCAAGAGATCTTTGATAAATACATCTCTGGTTTACTTGGGGCTGCTGGGGTGGCAGTTGTGATTATCTATATCATACTTTTGATACAGTTTAACTCCTTACAACAGCCTTTGATTATATTAATGACAGTACCTTTATCAGTAGTTGGATCAGTAGTTGCTCTCCTTATTTTTAATCAAAGTGTTACGTTTACTGTAGGTTTAGGGGTCGCTAGTTTAATCGGTGTCGTCGTCAATAATGCCATACTATTAATCGAATACATTAATAGAGAACGAAAAATGGCACATGATGTCTACAATTCATGTTTGAACTCAGTTGGCAGAAGATTTAGACCTATTATGCTCAGTACCATAACAACGGTTATTGGACTTGTACCAATGGCACTTTCAGGGAGTTCATTCTTTAGTCCGATGGCAATGGCTTTAATGGGCGGTTTAATTGTTTCGACGCTTCTAACCTTAATTGTAATTCCACTGATTTATTATCAATTGCACAAACGAGAAGATTTTATCAAAGAAGATAAAATTACTTCTTGATTGGAGCTTTAGAATATGTTAAACTCCAAATGTACCCCCTGCCTAGGGGGATGGAGGTTGAATAATGGAAATACTAATCGGATTAACGGTACTGTATATATTATTTGTTGTTTATAACAAATTAACAGCGCCAAAGGTAAACCATGTTAATGGTCGTCAATTAACTGAAATGTTAGAAGACAAAAAAACTAAGAGACAATATATTGACGTACGAACAACTGGTGAATTTAGCTCAAGAAAAATTAAAGGATTTAAAAACATTCCTTTGGATCAATTGTCAAAGAGAAAAAATGAAATTGACCCAGAAATGGAAGTGGTTGTAATGTGTGCTTCTGGTAGCAGAAGTATGAGAGCTGTTAAGATACTCAATAAAATGGGATATAAGAATTTAACAAACGTTAAAGGTGGAATCTCATCCGTTCATTAAATGAGTAATTAAGGTGTCTTATATTTTGAGTTGTATAATTATGTGTGTTAAAATCCAGTCTCTCAACAAAGAGATTGGATTTTTTATTTAGCAGCAAAGAAATGCACATATTTATTAGTTTTATAAATTATTTATTGATGAACCATGGTAATTCATATATTATAGGTCTATTATCACTTTTTCTTGAATGAGTAGTTGAAATTAAGGAGTTAAGTCGTATGAGAAATGAAGAAATGTTAGAAATAGCCAATTCGTGCATTGGATGTAAAACGGCTAAGTGCCAACTAGGATGCCCTATTAATACGCCAATACCTCGAGTAATCGATCTTTACAAGGCAGATAAAATTAAAGAAGCTGGTAAGCTTCTATTTGATAATAATCCACTTTCGTTAATTTGTTCTTTGGTATGTGTACATGAAGAACAATGCTTTGGAAATTGTATTTTAAACAAAAAAGGAACTCCAGTAGAGTTCTATAAAATAGAAAAAGAGATTTCTGAAGCGTACTTAAAAAATACGAAGTTAAGCAAAGGACAAAACAAACTAGGTAGAATCGCAATTATTGGAGGTGGCCCAGCGGGGATTACGATTTCATTTATTCTTGCCAGTTATGGGTATGATATTACTTTATTTGAAGCTCACAATCGAATAGGGGGTGTTTTACGTTATGGTATACCTGAGTACCGTCTACCTAATTATCAAGTAGATTTGATCGAATCAAAGCTTATAGAGGTGGGCGTTAAAATCAGACCGAATACTTTAATTGGTCCAGTCATTACACTTGATCGTTTGCTTGAGGATGGTTATAAAGCCGTGTTTATTGGAACTGGCGTATGGAATCCTAAGCCACTTACAATAAAGGGTGAGACACTTGGCAATGTCCATTATGCGATCGATTATCTTAAATCACCAGAAACGTATCACATGGGTAAAATTGTGACTGTAATTGGCGCAGGGAATGTTGCTCTTGATGCGGCGAGAAGTGCAATGAGACATGGTGCTGAAAAAGTGACCATCGTTTACAGAAAAGGCTTTGAAGATATGCCTGCCACTGAGATAGAGATTCGAGACGCACTTGATGATGGGATCAGTTTCGAATTATATAAATTTCCTGTAGAAATTCGAGAGAATGGTATTGTCGTTGGGAAGATGACAAGACATAATGAAGATAATAATATGAGTTATGAAGCCGACGCAAATCAAACCTCATTTATTGCTTCAGATTCGACGATAATTGCGATAAGTCAAACTGCGAGAAACAATATCGTTAGAAGTACAAATGAACTTAATACCTCACAAATGGGGTTACTCATCACGGATAAAGAGGGAAGAACCACAAAACCGGGGACCTTTGCATCAGGAGACGTCGTCACTGGTGCTAAAACGGTTGTTGAGGCAATCGCCCATGCTAAAGTCGTTGCAGAAACAATGCATCAATATTGCATGTCTCTAAATACATGCATCTTAGACTTTTGCGAAGACGATTCCTGTTCAGAGGATGTCGTATCAAAATGTAGAGAACAATGGTATTTTGAAGGATAGAAGAAGTAGCTTAAATTTGTTTTATAACCCCATTTAAGATGGCTTCTGCTGCTTCAAGTCGTGTAATTTGATTTTCATATGAATAAGAATCGACGGCACGTGTTGCTTGTGATTCAGAGATGTTAAAGTCAGCAATCAAATGCCATTTTGCTGCGTCTATGGCTCTAATTTCATCAATCATTGAAAGGACTTCTATGTGATCACGCTCCATGGCGTTGATTTTTATTCTGGTGTTTTCTACGATTTTAATAAGTTGACCAAATGGTTTTACTGCAACTGGTTTTTTTATGCACAATACGCCAAAGTGCGTTAACTGATTTTTAGTTTGAACATGTGTAGATTCTCTAGCGATAAACAAAATCGTCGTAGTCGTTCTTTGAGCCGCATACTTTGCAAGACGATCGCCTAGTTCCATTCGCATAGGCGCATTAATGATGACGAGATCAAATTTGTGGACCTCTAATAAATGAGTTGCATCAGAGTAGTTGTATGCAGTAAAGATTTTCCCATATGAGGTGTTCATAAGTAGTTCCTTTATAAATCCCTCACTTGAATCGGTATTTGTTACTAATAATATATCTTGCATGAGCACACCTCCATTTTTTACATTTTTAAAACATATTATATTTTTATTCAAGCTGGCTGTCAATAAGTGTATGATTATTATATACAAATAATTATAGGTGGTAGTTAAAATGACGAAAAGAAAACGATTTTTTGCACTGTTTTTGATGTTTTGTTTCTTATTTCAATTCGGTTCATATGCAGAGAGCGGTTTAGTGATTCAGTTTGACCAAATTGAAAGTAGAATTAACCAACAGATTGAAGCTGGCAAAATTCCAGGAATTTCAGTACAGATTTTTAATCGCGAAGGCACTCTATATACATTTAACGATGGAAAAACTGGCAATGGTATCGAAAAAGTTACTGAATCAACCCCGTTTATAATTGGTTCGATAACAAAATCGTTTACCGCACTTGCGACTCTTAATTTACTTAATGAAAATCAATTAGATTTAGAAGGTCCAGTTGAACTATATATACCATGGTTTACGTTAACAAAACCTAACGGAGAATCAATTTTAATAAAAGATTTAATTGAACACACCAGTGGACTTACGACTTTATCAGGAGAACAGGCATACACTTATAATGAGGATTATGATTTAGAAGCATTGGTTAAAAAGATAAATGATACTGAGAAAACGGCATATTTATATGATACAAAAGTACAATATTCTAATTTAAACTATATTATCCTAGGTTATTTGATAGAACTCACCAGTGGAATGCCTTATGAAGCTTATATTGAAAGTTCAATTATTCAACCATTAAATTTAAATCACACAGGATTTCAGAACTTGAGTGGTAATAAAGCACAAGGATATAGACGGGTACTTGGATTTAATATGAAAACGGATATTCCTTATCCAGAAGGCTTAATAGCCTCTAATTTCTTATATTCTAGCTCAGAAGACCTCGTGATTTTTGGTAGGCTACTATTAAACAATGGCTATTCGGATGGAAAAAGTTTGATTACTAGCAATGAACTTGATAAAATCAATACTGAATTAGGCGCAAGTCAAAAATACTACACTGCGCTCTGGGCAACAACTATCGGTGTTTCAGAAACAGATCATAATGGCTATTTTGGGTTAATAGGCACAACGCCAAATTTTAATTCAGCGTTAATACTTAATCAAGATACAGGACTGGGAATCGTTGTTTTAATCAATCAAAATAATGCTTATCAAGCACCTGCAGTTACAGCACAATCTATAGCAAATGATTTAACGGATCTGATTACTGGGCAAGTGCCTTACGAAATGAATAGTAAAAGTAAATCTGGCCAATGGTTGATGGTATTGTTTGCATTGTTAATTACGGTCTATTTAATTAATGAAGGTATCTCAAGCTTTAGAATGATAAAAGATAAGGCAGTAACAAAAATGAATTATCAGCTTAAGTACCTTAACTATCAGGAGATGGCAAGATTTTTGCTCAGTATTCTCGCTTACTTTGGTTTTCCTTTATTCTATGATAACTCGTGGCGGTTCTTTACAGCTGCAAATCCTGAGTGGGTATTACCCATATTATGGGTGATCGTTTTTAACCTACTTCAAGTAATGTTGGTTGTAATTATGCGCGTCAAAGCTTTTTCAAAGAACTAAGTGTTAATAGGAGGATGAAATGAATAAAATAAAAAGTTTTACTGTGGATCACATTCGTTTAAAAAAAGGGGTATATGTTTCTAGAGTAGATTACTTAGGGAATGAGGTTGTGACCACTTTTGATTTAAGAATGAAGCTTCCAAACAAAGAAACCCTTGAAAACGAACCCATTCACACACTTGAGCATCTGATAGCAACTTTTGTTAGAAACGATAAGGAATTTGCAGATAAAGTTGTCTATTTTGGACCTATGGGGTGTTTGACTGGTATGTATCTGATCTTACATGGTGAATACACATCTGAAGCGGTGCTGCCATTATTAAAAAGAGCTTTTGAATTTGCCGCTAACTTCGAAGGGGATATACCTGGTGTCAGTGAAATCGAATGTGGGACCTATCAACTTCACAGCTTACCAAAAGCAAAAACAGAGGCTAAGGCCTATTTGGAGATTTTAAATCATATTCAATCTGATCAATTGGTTTATCCTGAATAAATTATGAGGAGTTAATAAAATGAAATATGGAATTATTGGTGCAATGGATCTTGAAACTAAGTTATTAATTGAGGCGATGGAGAAAGTTGTAGAAACGACAATCGCTGGAATGACTTTTTATAAGGGAACGTTGGGAAGTAATGAGGCAATCGTCGTAACCAGTGGTATAGGTAAAGTAAATGCTGCTATGTGTGCGCAAATTCTCATTACTCATTTTGAAATAGAGGCTTTAATTAATACTGGTATATCTGGTGCAATTGATGATAGACTGGAAATTGGAGATATTGTCGTTTCATCTGATTGCATAGAGCATGATTTTGATGTTACAGCATTTGGTTATGCGCCTGGTGTTATCCCTAGAATGGAGAACTCAGTTTTTATTGCGGATGAAACACTAATCAATAGAGCCTATGACGCTGGCGTTGCAGAGATGAAAGATAATAGAATCTATAAAGGTAGAATCGTATCAGGTGATCAATTTGTCTCTTCACATGAAAAGAAAGTCTTTTTAGAGACGGAATTTAAAGCTATGACGACTGAAATGGAAGGTGCAGCAATTGCACATGCGGCAACTTTAAACAAAATACCATTTGTGATTATCCGTTCGATGTCGGATAAAGCAGATGGCAGTGCAAGTGACAATTATGACGCTTTCGCTGAAGGTGTCGCGCATCATTCAGCACATATGGTAATGAAAATGTTGAGGTGATCCTATGAAAAAAGTGGTTGCTTATGTAACACAGACCTGTCCACATTGCTTAACCGCTAAGCAGTTTCTAAAAGAGCATCATATACCTTATGAAGAGAGAGATGTTAATTCAGACCCTAAGGCGCTTAAAGAGTTTCAAATGCTTAAATTAACAGGTGTTCCTGCTTTTTTAGTCGGCGATGAGTTAATGGTAGGTTTTAATGGTGAACAGTTATTAAGCCGTCTTGATTTTACAGTTGAGCCTTGTCCGAATTGTGGTAAATACTACAAGCTACCTAAAGGAAAAGGACAAATTCGGATAACTTGTAAGGCTTGTGAGCATCAATTTGTGAAAATGACGTGACGCTTTTGAGACTAATAGTGTATAATAAATACAATTAAGACCATTTTATGGTCTTTTTTTATTTAGTCACAAACTTGTTTGTGGTAAATTCTAAGTTTATAAGTATGATGACATAAGATATCTCATCTGTGTAGCAAGTGTTAAAGGATTTAAAGTATTAATTTCTACAAAACTATATTACTTAAGGATGGTACATATGATGTCTGAAAATTTTTTAGAACATACGAAAAAGACATGGAAAATGCAAAACTTAAAAATCGCTCTTTCCATTGTATTAATGGCTTTAGTGATTGCGTTCATAAGTCGAGAAGCTATAATTAAAGTTGTATCAACTCCAGAGTTTAAAACCTATGATGAATTGCTCGTTGCGTCAACTCTGAACACAAAGGGCTTATTTCAAACCGCTTTATCGTATGATGATATGTACTATTTTGACACCGCATATTTTGATGAAGATGACAATGTTGAGCGTTATTATGCAGCACTGATCAACGCGGATGGTAATTTTACACTTGCAGAAATACCTGCAGCGCTAGCAGAAGACGAAAATACCATCAATATGATTGGTAGTTTTGAGGAAATGCCTTCAGATTTATACGATTATATCACTGAGGAGTTAGTAGAACTTGGTTTTACAGAGACTGAAGCTGCTGAAATGATGCCCTTAAATCTTTATAGCGTAAAAGACAATGAAGTTGAAGGCTATGTGTTTATTGTAATTACAATTGTTCTTTTACTTGCTTCACTTTTCTTTTTCTTTAGAATGTTCCAAGCAAGTAGCGGCGCTCTTATTACACGTAAACTTTCTAAGTTTGGGGAAGTTGATCGATACATGCTTGATCTAGAAAGAACACCCGTCTCAAACGAACATCCAAATTTAGCGATTTCAGGCACCAATTATATTCTTCTAACAAAAAAGAATATATTGTTTATTCCAATTAGAAATGTTATATGGGCATATGAATACGTAAAGAAGAAAAAAGCTTATATGCTTGTGACTGTTTCAAAGCAACATCACCTTGTTATAGTGGATCACGATAAAAAACATTTTGCTCCTATGAAGATGAACGAAGTAAATCAAGCGTTACAGTTTATAAATAAAACAACGCCTGGTACAGTTATTGGATATACAAAAGAAATTGATAAAATGTATAGTAACTCTAGAGAAGCATTTATTAATTCTGTGTCCACGCAAAAGCAGTCGATTAATGTAGATGAAGGTTTTGATTTAGAAGGGAAGTACTAATGATTTACGATTACAAATCAAAGGATAAAATGATTTACTTACCTAAGACAACACCTGAGATAATCGTTCTCCCAGCCATGAATTACATTACGATCGAAGGTGAAGGCTCGCCTGATGCTCTCACATTTTCTGAAAGAGTTGAAGCACTGTATGCAATCGCATATGCAATCAGAATGTCTTATAAAACTGAAAATGTACCTAATGGTTATTTTGAATTTAAAGTGTTTCCTCTTGAGGGAATATGGGATCTAATTGATTATTCAAAAGGGGCAGAAGATAAGAACAATTTCAAATACACGCTTATGATAAGACAACCAGAATTTGTAGATAAAGCTGTTTTTGAAGCTTATAAAAAGATTGCTATGGCAAAGAAAAAAACCAACTCCTTTATATCAGAAGTCGGTTTTGAACAAATCGAAGAAGGTAGCTGCTGTCAAATGATGCATATCGGTCCTTTCTCAGACGAAGTTAAATCATTCGAAAAAATGGAAGCAGCGGTAAAAGCTCTAGGTTATGAGCGAAAATCTAAAGTTCATAAGGAAATTTATTTAAGTGATCCACGAAAAACAGCTCCTGAAAAAATGAAAACTGTACTTAGATTTCAGATTACTCATCCTCAGAAGTAGCTTCTGGAGTTGCTTCAAGAGCAATTTTTTCAAGCTCATCTTCGCTAATTGGATCCTTCGCTTCAAAGTAAGCATCTAGTATTTCTTTTGCTTTTTCAAAATCTTGATCTTCAACGTAAAGATCTGCACCAAACATAGACATACCTGCTGTTATCATCAGATAATCACCAGTTTCTCTATGTTTTGCGAGTAAGTCGATGCCATTGTTTTCAAGCATTTCACGAAGCATGTCTATTTCATAGTTTTCATCAAATGTAGTTAAATAGGTCATAATATACTCCTTTATTCGTTTAAGTATATTTTACCCAAATTTATAATAGTTACACAGACAGAAACAAATTAATCAGATAGGTAGGAGACATCATGGATTTTATTGAATTATTAAAAGCACTCTTTTTTGGAATTGTGGAAGGGATCACAGAATGGTTACCTGTAAGCAGTACAGGACATATGATATTATTAGATGAGTTTATAAAACTCGATGTATCTGCAGCTTTTTTAGAGCTTTTTTTAGTGGTCATTCAGTTAGGTGCGATCATGGCAGTTGTTACAATTTTTTGGGGCAAGCTTTTCCCTTTTAAAAAAGGGAATGGTCTTAAAATAGACCGACCGATTATGATGATGTGGATAAAAATTGTAGTGGCTTGTATTCCAGCAGCAATTGTTGGACTTAAATGGAATGATGAAATCGACGCCTTATTTTATAATTATTTCGCAGTATCAATTGCTTTAATTGTATTTGGTATTGCCTTTATTATTATTGAAAACCGACATAAAGGTAAATCTTATCAAATTAATTCAATTGATGAGATTAGTTTTAAAACCGCCTTCATCATAGGTTTGTTTCAATTAATTGCAGCGGTATTTCCAGGTACCTCAAGATCAGGCGCAACGATATTAGGCGGTTTAATTCTTTCACTTAATCGAACCGTTGCAGCTGAGTTTACATTTTTTATGGCCGTTCCTGTCATGTTTGGAGCAAGTCTATTGAAAATATTAAAGTTTGGTTTGGCATTTTCACAGAATGAGTTATTCATTTTATTAATTGGCTTAGTTACAGCCTATATCGTTTCAGTTCTTGTCATCAGATTTTTAATGACTTATATCAAGAAACATGACTTTAAAGTATTTGGTTGGTACAGAATTGTTCTTGGTATAATCGTCTTAGGCTATTTTTCAATTTTTTAAGCTGCTGAACACGATTGGTTTTTCAATTCAATATCGCGGTGATCATTCAAAGATGTCTCTAGAAGAGGCATCTTTTTTAGTATAGAATAAGAGTATGATGTTTACAAAGAAACAAATACATAAAACTAAAAACTAAAAATTAAACACGGATAACTTAGTGACTTGAACTGTTGTAAAGGAGGCAATAGCAGACCTATGACTAAATGGTGGCAGGAAGCAATTGTATATCAAATTTACCCCAAAAGTTTTCAAGACAGCAATGGAGATGGCATCGGTGATTTAAATGGAATTATCAGTCGACTAGATGAACTTGCAGATCTAGGCATAAATGCCATTTGGCTCAGCCCAATTTATGCATCACCAAATGTGGACAACGGTTATGATATCAGTGACTATAGAGCGATACATCCTGATTATGGGACGATGACAGATATGGAACAACTGATTAAGCTTGCGGCTGATAAAGACATTAAGATAATTATGGATCTTGTGATCAATCACACTTCAGATCAACATGAATGGTTTATAAAGAGTAAAGATCCCAATAGCGAATATCGTGATTTTTACTACTGGAAAAAGAATATAGATGGCAAAAAGCCAAATAATTGGACCAGCTTTTTTGGCGAGGACTGTTGGGCTTATGATGTTTCTTCTGACGCCTATTATTTACATCTCTTTGCAAAGGAACAACCTGATTTAAACTATCACAATCCCAAAGTGCTTGAAGAGATAAAATCAATTATGAAATTTTGGCTAGATAAAGGTATTGCAGGTTTTAGGTGTGATGTAATTAATGTTATATATAAAAATTCTTTGGAAAATGGTATAAAGCGACTGATATTGACAGGTAGAGAGCATTATCTTTCAACAGAGGGGATGCATTCTATTTTAAAGAGCTTAAAACGAGAAATACTCTCTGAGTACGATGCTTTCACGGTAGGGGAAACTGTATTTGTCACACCACAAACGGGTAAAGCGCTATGTGATAAAAGTCGAGGCGAGTTAGATACGATATTTTATTTTGAGCATATGGAAACTGACAGATGGTTTGTGAAATGGTTTAAAAGAAAGTTCAGCCCGCTTAGGCTGTTTAAAGTACTAACGAAATGGCAGCAAGCATTAGAGTGGAACGCAATCTATTTCGAGAACCATGATCAACCTCGAAGTGTGAGTCGATTTGGTGATGTAGATGAATATTGGGAGGCTTCAAGTAAGCTTTTGGCAACGCTTTTATTGACACTTAAAGGGACGCCATTTATTTATCAAGGGCAAGAAATCGGCATGACGAACTTCGACTTTACAGATATGTCTGAGCTGAGAGATGTTGAATCATTTAACATTGATAAGCTAGGAAAAAGGCTTCATTTTCCAAAATCTTATAGATGGTATATGATGAAGCATTGCTCTAGAGATAACGCTAGAACACCTATGCAGTGGTCGAGAGAAAAAAACGCTGGCTTTACTGAAGGAATGCCATGGATCAATCTTAATAAAAATCATATTAAAATCAATTACCATGAACAATCGCACTCACCACATTCCGTTTTAAACTACTATAAGAAACTAATACAGTTAAGAAAAGAGCATGTTGCGTTGACTTTTGGTGAGTTTGAATTAGTCAGTCAACAAACAAACGTTTATATTTACAGACGCAGACATGAAAAAGAGACACTGACCGTTCTTTTAAATTTTAGCAATAAGTCACAAACGATTTCAACACTAGGACCAATTTTAACATCCAACTATGATAGAGAGTATTTTGATGGTTTAATGTTGCCATATGAAGCAATTATTTTAAAATAGTGGAGGCAGTTATGGAGACTAGTTTTAAAAGAAACAAATGGAGTTTTGGAATTGGTACAATTGGCAGAGATATGGTATATTCACTGATTAGTATGTATCTCGTCTTTTATTTAACCGATATTTTAAGTCTTTCCAATCAGGCGATGTGGTGGATAACTGCTATTATGCTCTTTGCGAGGGTTTTTGATGCACTTAATGACCCAATAATGGGTGTTATCGTAGATAACACAAAATCAAAGTATGGCAAGTTTAAGCCTTGGATTTTAGTTGGTGCACTTGGATCTGGGTTACTGACGATCTCAATATTTTTTGATTATAATGTTTCTGAGTCTACCTTTATTCCAATCTTTGCTGTTTTATACTTGCTTTGGGGGATACTTTTCACAGCAAACGATATATCGTATTGGTCGATGATGCCATCGCTTACAACAGATGCACATGAGAGGGAGTCAATTGGTTCGATTGCAAGAATATGTGCCAATATTGGACTTTTTGCAGTGGTCGTTGGCATTATTCCAATTACGGAAGCATTGTCAAAAACGGGAAGTGGTGGTTTTTTTGTTTTTTCAATCGGCGTTGTCACAATTATGTGGGTGGGGCAGCTGATTACTCTAATAGGAGTAAAACCGCCAAAATTGGTCTTAAAGACGCCTGAGCCAACTACTTTAAAAGGTATGGTAAAAGTCATCTTTAAGAACGATCAGCTATTAATAACTGCAATTTCAATGGCATTATTTATGATCGGTTATGTTACTACAACAAGCTTTGGCCTCTATTTTTTCAAATATGCTTATGGTGATGAGGCAATGTATTCCATTTTTGCTTTAATATTAGGTATCTCTCAAATTGCTGCTTTAGCTGTTTTTCCTAGAATTGCAAAAAAATTTATCAGAGCAAAAATTTATAAAATGGCTACTATTGTCGTTGTAATCGGTTATATTGTCTTCTTTTTTTCACCAATGAACATGTTGTTTATTGGGATTGCTGGCATTTTGCTTTTTGTAGGTCAAGCATTTATTCAAATTTTAATGCTTATGTTTCTTGCAGATACGATAGAGTATGGCCATTATAAATTAGGCAAAAGAAATGAAAGTGTGACGTTTTCAATTCAACCCTTTATCAATAAGATGGGGGGTGCAGTTGCCAGTGGCGTGGTAGGTGCTACTGTAATTTTGTCGGGTATAAATGATGCGAACTCAGCTGCAGATGTTACTGCTCAGGGATTGTTAATGCTTAAAGTTGCAATGTTAATTTTCCCGCTGATTTGTATCATTTTGGGGTATATTTTATATAGTAAGCGTTATATAATTGATAAAGCACTCTATGACGATATCGTTAAAGCGTTAAAGGATAAAGGTGAGATAGCGTAATAGACACATCAAGTATAAAAGTTAGGAGACATCATGATCAAGTTCATAATAAGCAAAACGATTAAAGACTACAAGCGTACTGAAAAGCCAAGTGTTAGGGAAGCGTATGGCGTCGTGTCGGGTATCGTAGGCATTATATGTAATCTTATACTTTTTGGTTTAAAAGTGACGATCGGTTTATTAACTGGCAGTATCGCTATTATATCTGATGGTGTAAACAACTTATCAGATACGGGCTCTTCTGTGGTATCTGTTGTAGGCGCTAAATTGAGTGGTAGAGATGCAGACATTGAGCATCCTTACGGACATGGTCGTTTTGAATACGTGGCATCATTGATCATTTCATTTTTAATTATGATGGTTGGCTTTGAATTGTTTAAAGAGTCTATTAGTAAAATCAGAAATCCTGAAATTATTGAAATCAGCTTTAAAATGGCGGCTATTCTGATTTTATCGATAGGAATCAAAGTCTGGATGTTTTCATACAATCGCTATATAGGTAAATTAATCGATTCAAGCATGAACAGGGCTGCAGCAGCTGATAGTCTAAATGACGTAATTGCTACATCAGCAGTAATAATTGCAACTTTATCAGGGGCTTACTTTAAAGTGCCACTTGACGGTTATGCAGGTATCATCGTTTCATGTCTGATCATGTATACGGGTTTTGGTGTTGCAAAGGAAACAGTTAGTCTACTTTTAGGTATGTCGCCAAGTGAAGAAACTGTAGAAAAAATAATGACCATTATTACCTCCTGTGAAGACATTCAGGGTGCACATGATCTTAAGGTACATGATTATGGTCCAGGAAGAAGTATCGCTTCAATTCATACTGAACTTTCTAACAAGACTGATATCGTTAAAGCGCATATGATTATCGATCGATTGGAAAAGCAGGTATTGAAGGAGTTGGGAATTGATTTAGTGATTCATGTGGATCCAATAGGTGAGGGCGAAGTTGGTCCGATTGATTAATAGATTAATAAAAAAAATAGAATATATATATTAATAAAGAACCCAATCTGTTTCAGTTTGAACAGATTGGGTTCTTATTTTGCATTCAAATGTTATTTTGTAGCATTTAACTTATAAAATCACTGATCAACTCATTTAAATCAATGACCAATCGTCTTAATACTTCGTTGGTATTAGCAAGTTCATTGACGGTTGCAAGGATTTCTTCTGTTGATGCTGAGGTTTCTTCTGTGCTTGCTGCATTTTCCTCTGCGATAGAGGAGAGAGAATGAATCACATCGAGGACATTGTTTCGATTTGATTCCATAGAAGCACTAATCTGACTTAAGCTCTTAATTTCATTCTCCATATGGTTTAAGACGCTGACAATTTCATTATATTTTGATTCGGTTTGATTGACGTTATTACTTTGTATATGAAGTGCTTCTCTAACGATGTCGCTTTTTTGTTGAGCGGTCTTAACGTTTGATACAAGATCGGTTAACATCGTATCAATTATGGTTGTTGAATTTGCAGTTTGTTCAGCTAGTTTTCTTATTTCATCTGCAACGACGGCAAAGCCTTTTCCAGCTTCGCCTGCTCTTGCAGCCTCTATCGCCGCATTGAGAGCCAAAAGATTCGTCTGATTAGAGATTTCGGTTATTAACCGGCTGGCTTCGCTGATTTTCTCTGTACTATCCTGTGTTTGATTGATGACTGAAAAAATGTCTTCAAATAGCACAGCGTTTTTTGATGTTTCAACACTGAGGTGATTGACGAGCGTCAACCCTTCTTCAGTTAATTTTGCAATGTCATTGCTCATATGATTCAAACGGTTTGAATTATCTGTATTATTCTGTATTAGGTCACCTAATGCAGTTACATCTGATGTCGCATGTTGCGTGTCAATAGCTTGTTTTGTTGAGGATGTCGCTATTTCATTTACGGCTTCTGAAACTTCACCTAATGCAATATTAATTTCATCAGAACTAACTTTTAAGAAGTCTGAGGTTTCATCTAGGTTGATAACTGTATCACGCACTGTTCGTACAAGATCAGTTAGCATTCTGTCTACATTATGAGCAGCGTTGGTTAGTATACCAAACTCATCCTTACTCTTTAAAGTAATTTCTTCGTAAGTGTTATTTAATTTTTTGGATGAAAGATTGCCTAGTGAATCTGTAATATGAGTAATGCTTTTTCTCATTATAATGATAATTAGTATCATGAAAATGGTAATTCCAATAAGTGCAATAACACCAATCAAGACCATCAGTAAAAGCGTGGTTCTTGCTTGATTGGATAATTCTTTCGATTTGTCAAGCCCATAGGTTTCTAATATTTCTGTAAGTGTGTTAATTGATTCCCTTGCGATTGAAAAGTTTTCTGATGCAGCTGCTGCATCAAGTACTTTGGTATTTGTATCAAACGCACTGAACCATTTCTCGAATGCAGCGTTAAAGGTGTCGTGAAGTTGTGCTGCATTTTCACCAGTAGTTGGATGTTTTCGATCGTTATAAAGCTCTGGATCCTTCTCGATAATTGAAAAGGCATCGTTTACCCTTGTCGTTACTTGATCTGCATTTTCCAAAAAATCATTAATCAGTGATTGTTGCACATCTGATGATAAACCATCAGTTAATATCAATTGCTTTTGTGCAACATCTGCTTGATAGAAATCTCGGTCTGCGTTTAGTATAAGCGCAGTACTGATAAATGTTGTGTCATAAATAATGGCTTTATTATCACGATTAATTTTATTAAGTTGTATGCTAGAAATAGTTACAAAAATTGCAAATACGATAAAAAGTGGCAAGACCATAACGATCATTTTTTTTGTGATGCTCATGTTACGAATCATAAAAAGCCTCCTCAATAGATCAATTATGCCTATTCAATACCCGTTTACAAAATGGTTAAGCAGTTTGTGTTAGAGTAAAGTATAAGCAGATGATGGTCTAAGTGAAAGAGGCTAAATCGCGTCTGATAGTGATAAATCAATTGAATTATAAGTCGTAAATGCTATACCGAATGATGATTGAGTTTGGTATTGACTTTGGTTTGCTTGATAAAAATCCATGCTAATAAATAAGCAAATGCAGTGAAAACAAAGGTCACCTTAAAGCTAATGAGATCGATTAATCCACCAATAAAGAGTGGACCAGTGATGGCAGCAAGTGAGGAACTAAAATAATAAAGACCAGTATAAATACCGATTTTTGCTTCGCTAGTGCGTTCAACCACCATAGGGTATGAATTGATGTTAATTAATGCCCAAAAGAAACCACCTATAAGCATAAGTCCCATCATAAGGATTTGATTAAATGGGAATAGTGTTCCCACTGTAGCAAGTAATAAAAAGACAAAAATATCGCCGACTAAGCCAATTAAGATGGTCTTGCGCTTACCAAGCTTTGTGCCTATAAATCCAGCAGGAATAGCAAATATAAGGAAGGACAAAGCAAAGAATCCGAGAATCAATGAAGCATCTGAAGCTTCTAGTCCTAAAAAGTGAACGCAGTAATTACTAAAAGTAGCTTCAACCCCCTGATAACCTACAAACCAAAAGAAAATTGCCAATAAGATATAGAGCGTTGTTCGATCAGAATCCTGTAAAAGCTCCTTCACTGAAGAGATTAGACTTATTTTTTCTTCAGCTGCTTTTTCTCCTATTGCAGGCTCTTTAATAAATTTTAGTAGCATCAATAAAGCAAGGATCATCATAATTGCCGTAAAAACGAAAGGATAATTGTGATTGGCTTTGTAGAGCATTGCACCACCAATAAGGACAAAAACAGATGCGAGTCCACCCATGAAGTTTATGATACCATTGGCTTCACTTCTAAGAGGAGCAGGTGTTATGTCAGGCATCAAGGCAACAGTAGGCGCTCTAAAGATCGCCATTGCGAAATTCAATACAGTGATGATTAGCATAAAATTAAAAAAACTGGTATAGTTAGGTAAAAGTATGAAAGCAACTGCAGATAGAGGAATACCGACCATAAGATATGGCATCCGACGTCCGAATCTCGTATGTGTTCTATCACTCATTGCTGCAACAAAAGGAATTAAACTGACGGCTAAAATGTTATCTAAGGTCATAATTGCATTGATTTGAAACTGACTGTCTAAGAAATCTCTAAGAAAAAGAGGAACATAGACATTGTAGAGCGGCCAAACTAAACTAACAGAGAAAAATCCAAGTCCTAGTAAAAACGTTTTTTTGATATCCAGTTTCATAAGGTTCTCCTTTTTTAGATATTTAGTTAGGATAAGTGCTGTATAGATTTAATGTTATTATAATTCAAATATAAATAAATTGCATCTTTAAGAAATTTGTAAGATTTTATACCATATTATTTTAAGACTCTTTAGATATACTCACATTAAGATTCTGAAAGGATAATAAAATGTCTCAAGAAAACATATTAGTAGTAGATGATGATCAAGAAATAGCAAGGGCCATTTCAAAGCTTCTATCCATTGAAGGCTACACAACTTATTTGGCTTGTAACGGGTTAGAAGCACTTGATGTGATCATGACTGAGGATATTCATCTCATTATTTTAGATGTCATGATGCCAAAATTAGATGGGTTATCGACAACGATGAAAATTAGGGAAAAAAAGAACATCCCAATTATCATTCTCTCAGCCAAAAGTGAGGAGTCGGATAAAATCCTTGGACTATCAATGGGTGCAGATGATTATGTTACTAAACCATTTTCGCCTCCTGAGCTAATCGCAAGAGTGAAGAGTCAATTGCGGCGCTATTTAACTCTAGGCGATGCCAATAGTTCCAATATTGAGCAAATATTAATTAACGGGTCACTTAAGCTTGATTTAGAAGGCATGCAACTATATGTGGATGGTGAACCTGTTAAGCTGACAGCAAAAGAAATAAAAATCATGGAATTACTCATGTCAAATGTCGGTATCGTTTTTTCTGCGGATAAAATTTATGAAAGAGTTTGGAATGAAAAACCATACGCTGCAGAAAACACCGTCATGGTTCATATTAGAAGAATACGTGAAAAAATTGAGATTAATCCTAAGGATCCAAAATACTTAAAGGTGGTGTGGGGGATTGGGTACAAAATTGAAAAGTTTTAAGTATGCAATGACGCTAAAGGTAATTGCCTTTCTGCTCATAGCGATATCACTAACAACGATTGTTTTAGAGTTTCAGTATCTTATGTTTTCAGATATACCTCTTGAGTCAATATTAGTTTCAAGGTATAAAGACAGTACTGAGTTTCTTCAAACAGATGCAAGAAAAGCAATAATGTTGGTAACCGATTCGATAAATGGCAAACAGTCGTCTCAGGCGAACAACCTAGGTGAAGGTTATTATTATTACATTACAAATGGCGATGTGCTTAAGACGAATTTAGCAGATGGATCAGCAGAATTTTTTCAAAATAATAAGGATACCTTTTTAATAACAGACGGTTATTGGCAGTATCAAAGAAATACTTCATATGTCTATCACCCTGATTTTATATCGAGCAATATCGAAGGTTATATTGCATTTACAGCAGATTTTCTTGTGAGTAAACAGAATGAATGGAATGTATATAGAACCGAAGCAATGCCAATCGTTTACAGCATATTTGGAGCATTAACAGGGAGTATACTCTTATTAATCTACTTGACGGTGGTTGTGGGAAAGTCACACCGTCAAGGGGAAGTGCACCTCAATTGGTTAGATAGTATACCATTTGATTTTCTAACGGGTATTTACTTAGGTGTTATAGCTATTTGTGGCGTCATTGTCTCAAATGCTTTACCATATGGTTATGCTTATGTCAGTATTCAATTAACGTCAATGATTATTATTGGTCTAACGACATTTTGTTTTTTAGTTTTATCAGGACTGTATTATCTGTCTTTAGTAAGGCGTATAAAAGGAAAGACTTTGATTAGAAACACCATCATTTACATGGTATTGTTTGGCATTTACGATTATTTTAAAAGCCTTTTCGATGGCAGACAATTCAAATCAAATAAGTTGACAGAGCAGCTCTTTTATAGACAAATGCTTTTCATAGCCCTTTCATTTATACTGGTATTTTTAACGTTTGTGTTTATGTTCATACCACCTATGTTCATATTGCCGCCGATTGGAGAGATATTTTTAATTTATTTTTATGTTAAAGGTAACCGTAAGACGTTTGAAGCAATTGATCGCGGTTTTAATGAGAGTATTGAAGATCAAATGAAGGCGGAACGACTAAAAATTCAGTTGGTAACCAATGTATCTCATGACCTAAAAACGCCATTGACTTCAATCATTAGCTATGTGGATTTGCTATCTAAGGAGGAAGGGCTTTCAGAGATGGCAATGGATTATGTGAGAATCTTAGCTGATAAGTCTGACCGTCTTAAGAACATCGTCTCTGACTTGTTTGACTTAGCTAAAAGTACGTCAGGTAATATTCAGATGCAGATGGAAAATATAGATATTAAAAAGTTAGTGGAGCAAACGCTTGCTGATATGTCGGACGAGATTGAGAAATCAAACTTACAGTTTAAAACTAAATTACCAGAACACTCTGTTATGATTCATGCAGATGGTCAAAAATTATTTCGTGTTTTACAAAATCTTCTTGGTAACACATTAAAATATGCGCTTGAGGGTACTAGAGTATTTGTCGAATTAGCTGAACAAGATCGTAAAACCATTGTAACTGTGAAAAATACATCGAGCTATGAGATGAATTTCACAGAAGCAGAAATTATGCAAAGATTTACAAGGGGAGATGATGCCAGATCTTCTGAGGGTAGCGGACTTGGTCTCTCTATTGCTGAGAGCTTTACACAAGTGTGTGGTGGTAATTTTGATCTACAAATAGATGGCGATTTATTTAAAGTGATTTTGACTTTTAACACAATTGATATCTTGAGTTAACAAATACGGAGATGTTGCAAATCTTATGGATAGGATGGGCAAATCTCCGTTTTATTTTCTTAAAAATATTATGATGTAATTGTATATATTTTATTTTTTTGGTGTAATATATAGATATAAGCATTATGATGGAGGACACGGTTATGGTTAAGCATGCTAAAATATGTATCCCATTAATGGCAACAAATATCGACGTACTAGACAACGAATTAGAATATGTTATAAGCAAACGGCCTGACCTAGTTGAGTGGCGAGTGGATCGTTTTTTAGCAACGCATGAAATTTGGTCATGTGAAGATTTGATTATGCCGTTGACATTTATACAATCAAAGCTACAGGATTATGAGATTCCTGTGATTTTTACCTTTCGAGGACATCGTGAGGGTGGTTTCCTCGTCGTTGAGGATGCTATGAGACTTAACTGTATCTATGACATTCTCAATCAGTTCGATCTTGACTTTGTTGATATTGAGCTAGATTTATATGAGCATTATAAGGACATCGATGAGGGAGATATTGTAACTTCATTGTTTAAAAATTGTGTTGACTTAGCGAGAACAAAGGGCACTAGATTGATTCTTTCCCATCATGATTTTGATAAAACACCTTCTTTTGACGAAATGATAGCGACGATTAAACGTGGTCAGAGTCTAAGGGGCGATTATATTAAAATGGCTTATATGCCTCATTCTGCTAATGAAGTACTAAAATTGCTTGCAGCTTGTGATTATGGTACGAACGTGCTTAATCAAAAGATGATTACTTTATCTATGGGTGAACGGGGGAGAATTTCCCGAGT
>DJWQ01000236.1 GCA_002441045.1 Firmicutes bacterium UBA6226
CAGTTCATATAGACAGGATTTTTATTGATTTAGGTAAACCAGTGAAAAGATAAAAAACGTAACAATTGCAAGATTAATGCTATTGAAGGACAGTTCTAGCTTTCTTATATATTTGAGCAAGAAATTATCTTTTATTACAAATACATAGGCCAAGTAGCAGCCGAGATAATTGATGAAGTATGAGGGAACCTTCATCATTTGATTTATGAATGAATAATTCAGATCATAATGCAAGGTGCTCTTAAGCACGAACGAACCAAAAATACCTAATCCCACACAAATGAGTGCCAATAGCCACATGCCCGTAAATTCAGTGCGTCTAACTCTAAAGAAATCAACTGATTGATGTGTAGGTTGAAAGATGACGAAGAAAAATTTGATAAATGAGATCATAGTGCCCCAATTAATGAACAACAACAAGCCTTTCTGTATAGGATCATCAATGCCATAACCAATTAGATATTTTGAAAAACCACCACTAAAAAATGGTGCCCCAGTGATACTAAAAATTGCAATCATCAATAGGATGGAAAGGGATTTTGAAAGTCGCCAAAGGCCTTTCATATCAGTTATTTTCCGAGTTTCATATCGATAGATCAATACGCCTGCAATTATAAATAAAAGTGATTTAAAGATACCGTGACTGAGAACGTGATAAAGAGCACCAAGGTGATGAATTTCTTTTAATCCGCCTATCCCAATTAGAATTAGTCCTATTTGAGATACCGTATGATATGCTAGGATTAGTTTTATATCTGTATGTGAAATTGCAAAAACAAAACCTGCTATAGCAGTAAGATAACCAATAGCTAGAATTAGGGGGCCTACATCGATTGCTGGCATGTATATCCACTGAATTCTAATGAGTAGATAAATCCCGATTTTGACGAATACACCAGACAGTATCGCAGAAACAATTGAAGGTGCGCTGGCTGTTCCATGTGCTTTCGGTAACCAACTAAACAAAGGAAGAACAGCAGCTTTTATACTCACACCTGTAAATAAGAAGGCAAATGATAAGTTTAAACGCTTAGTATCTTCAACTTTGAGGATTGCCTCGTGTAATGAACCAAAGTCTAGCACGCCAGTGGTTTTGTATAGAACTGCTATCCCAAATAAGAAAAAAGCCATCGCAATCATATTGATGGTTAAATAAATCATACCGTCATACATCGATTGCTTATCTTTTTTATACATAATTAGGATTGAAACTGTAATGGTTGCAACTTCAATAAGTACATAGGCATTGAACAAATCAAATGAAAGAAACACGCCATTTATTAATCCTTGTAAGCTCATGAACAGGAATAAAAAGAGCTTGTTCATATACTTTTTCCGACTGCTAAAAAAGGTAAGTGCAAAAAAAAGCACGTTACTTAAGAGCAGAAAAAGATTTGAAGTAGCATCCACTTTGAGAATCATACCAGTAGGTAGAGGTGTTCCAACCAGTGGTAACGTCAGAGTTGGTAATGTAAAAAAATAGATAGCAATCACAATAAAGCTAAACTGTAATAGGAGTCCAATATATTTGAAAAAGGAACGATCAAATATATATTGAGTTAAACCGACTGTGATTGGCGCTAGAACAAGATAGTAAAGTAGTAGTGTCAATCGATTTCACTCCTTTTCTTTTTGACTTTATTCCAGTTTGTAGTACCATATTTGTGGAACATCGAAACAAACATCGTTAAACAAACCGCTGTAATTGAAACCCCTATAACGACAGCTGTTATGGTCAAAGCTTGTGGCAGTGGATCCGCTACAGGTGTTATGGATGATAACGCTTTTCCTATAGGTGGCACTGCGTCGGTCTGATAATTAGACGACAGAAAATAAAGCACAATTGCCGCTTGCATGATACTCATACTAATTATGGTTTTAAGGATGTTTCTTCTAGCGCATAAACCGTAAACACCTATAAAAAAGATGCAGATACTGACGGTTTCACCATTGATTAGATCTTTCATAAAACCTCATTTCGTTTATTCTCTAGACTCATAAAATGCGAAGCGGTAAAAAATGATGGTCATACCACAAGCGACTTTAAGGCCAATTAATAGGTTTGCAAGGATTAGATAATAAGGAATAGCTTGTATGAAGGTCTGATAAACATTCAGTGTTACAAATAAAGTAACCAATATAAGCAATGCAAGTAAAGCTGATTTCTCCAATGTCTGCACTTTAGCAAGATCTAAAAACATAATGGGTTGACTTAGATACTTTGCAATGAAAATTGCACTGAGAACCGCACCACCTTGAAAGCCACCTCCCGGAGAAATATGGCCATTTGCAATCATATACAAACTAAATAATATGATAAAAGGATAAATGATGCCCATAGAGCGATTGAGTAATTGCGAATGATCATTCATCGTATCGATCTCCTTCGTGTTCATGAACAGACATATAAATAACGGCAATGATACTAAACAGAAGCATTAGTGCTTCAAACAAAGTGTCATAGTAGCGATAGAACAAATAGATAGCAGTTACTGCATTTGGTGCACCAGTTTCAGCATAAGCGTTTTTAATGACGTATTCTGATATGGGCTTTGTATCCGAAAGAGGAATCAAATTGTTCTGATAAACGACTACCAAGGCGATAAAAAAGATAAACAAACCGATATAACTTCTTCTCATAAGATGTCCTCCTCAACTTTCAAAAATTCATAATGATAGCGTGGGTGGGCTTCTATTTCAAGAAATTGTTTGAGCGCATCAAATTTATAGTTTTCTGGATGTGCATAAATGGTAATGACATCGTTTTTTTCTACTAAAATTAGCGCGTACTGATGATGCTCTACAATATGTTCAATTGCTTCAGTGGAATAAATAATCTGAGCTTCAAGTTCTTGTTTGGTACAAAATTTTTCAAGCGTTTTAATGAGCTGTTGTTTGTGAATGGAAAGTTGTCCGTTTTCTTCTAACTCATCTTCCTGTAATTGATAGTAAATGGTGTATAACTTGTATTTTTGTAATGCAACGATAAATAGAATTGTCGAAAGTGTACTGCCAATGATTGCCTCAGCCAGAGCAACATCAGGTGCCCCATACATCAAATAGACAAATGAAATGGCAATTGAAAATAATCCTAAGTAGAGAACGGCTTGGCGTAAATAGCGTGTCTGAATCGCTGTAATAGAGGTGATCACTAATAAAATTAATGCAATTTCAAGCATGCCTACTCCTTTCCGAATTTATAGCCACTAATTTTTGCAGAGCGGACGACCGAATGTGTTACAAGTGGATTAATCAGTAATGAAATACAAAGAATCAATATGACTTTAAATGAAAAGGCATTTAGGCCACTTTTGATGATAATCCCAATTATCAATGTGATATAGCCTACTGTATCCACTTTTGAGGCAACGAGTGCTCGGGTATAAAAGTTTTTAAAACGATAGATTCCAATGACGCCGATAAAGACAAATGCCAAGCCCAGATAAATGATAATTGTCCCAAACATTAAAACCGCCCCTTTCTTTGAATATATAGTGCTATGAAGATAATGCCAACAAAGCTCAGTAATGCGTAAACCAAAGCAAGGTCTAAAAAGAATGTTTGCTTTTGGATAAATGCAACGACGATAATCAACATAATCAGTTTTGAGGTCACTAGGTTGAGCCCCAACATCCTATCCCAAAGTGAAGGACCAATTAAGATTCTTAATGCACTTAATACAGTGAGTATTACTAATAGTGTGACGACTATGGTCATAGTCCCTCCTTAATTCTCTTTTCAAGTTTCCCTTTTATTCTAATACCAGCCATAGTCGGTTGAGTGGTTGTTGGATTGATCCATAAAACCGTTAACATATGTCCTTGAACGTCCACTGTTATCGTTCCAGGCGTTAATGTGATGGAATTAGCCAGTACGACGATATCGATATTCTTTTCTAATTCTGTATAAATATCTACAAAACCAGGATTCGCCTTTCCAGAAATAATATAAGGAATAATGGATAAACCAGATTTATATATTTCGAGTAATAGAAAAAAAGCGTATCTCAAAAGTTTAAATACGTTAAATGGGTAAAAGACATATAAATAATCGTCAACCAGATATTTTTCTGAGAAATAAATAACAGCAAGTGAAATGAGAATGCCACTAATCATTAAGAAGACGTTAATCGTTTCAAACAGAACCAGCCATACGACTGTGAATAGAAAAACAAGTTGTAAATAGTAGAGGTATCTTTTCATAATGCCTCCTTTGCACATGATAAATCAAGAAAATTAATTTAAATATTTATACCCTAACAATTATTCTTATAAACAGTGTAATCACAAAAAATTAAAGGTGCTATCAAATGGCAATATTGCCTTGATAACACCTTTTTTAGGCTGCTTATTTGGAAATGATATAGTGGTAAATCAGACGCATTGTGTTTTCAAGTGCTGAGTAATGCGTTCTCTCCATACCATGTGAAGCATGGACGCCAGGACCAATTAGAGCACCTCGAATGTTGTGACCGGCTCTAAGTGCCGCACTTACATCAGAACCGTAATAAGGATAAATATCAACAGCGTATTTTAACTCGTTTGCACTTGCAAGCGTTATTAGGCGGCTAGTCATCTCATAGTCATATGGACCACTTGAATCCTTTGCACAGATAGAGACATCATACTCTGTACACGTTAAATCCTCACCGATACATCCCATGTCAACTGCAAGTAACTCTTCGACATCAGATGGAATATAAGAAGCACCATGACCTACCTCTTCATAGGCAGAAATGATGACTTTAGTCGTATAAGCTGGTTTAATTTGATTATTTGAAAGAAATGCCATCACACCGAATAGACAAGCAACAGAAGCTTTATCATCTAAAAATCGTGATTTAACAAAATCGTTAATAATTGTCGTTTTAGGTTCAATGCTTATGAAATCACCAACTTGAATGCCTAAAGCTTTAACCTCTTCCTTAGATTTAACGGTTTCATCAAGTCTAACAAACATCGTTTCTGGTGTACGCGTCATCGTTGAGCTATCTTTATAAACGTGCATAGCAGGCGCTTTACTTAGGAAAGTACCTGTGAAAATTTTTCCTTCACGTGTATGGATGCGACAATATTCACTATCAAGAGTAGGGACGATGGGGCCGCCTACTAGCGTAAAGTTTAAATTACCATCACTAGAAATGCTTCTTACCATAGCACCAAGCGTATCTACATGGGCAGATAAGCCAATGGTTTTTTCATCACTTTCACCTGGAATTGTGATAATGCCGCCACCTTTTTTAGTATATTCAAAATCATACCCTAAATGTGTTGATTCTTCTTCAATCAGTTTCATGACTTGCATAGTAAAACCGCTTGGGCTGTCCGTTGTTAATATTCTCTGGATTAAGTCCAAAAAATACGACTTATCAATTTGCATAATCACCTCCGAAGTATTTTCTAACACTTCTATTATTGCCTGTTTTGGAGTACTTCGTCAATAGCATTAAATATACCTTCAATGGTGTTTTCTTCTAACATCCCTGGAAATGAGTAAAAGTACTCAAAATCTTTTCCTAAAAAAAGTGAGGTTGGAAAGCCAGTAATACCGAATTTGCTTGCAAGTGTGCCTTCTTCATCTAGGAACACCTCAAACTCATAACCGTATTTGTCAATGTAGTCTTGAACCGTTTTTTGATCTTCACCGACACTGATTGCAAGAACGACAACGTCATCTCTTTTGTTCAGTTCATCGAGCAATGGCATTTCTTGAACACAGTATTTGCACCAAGTTGCCCAAAAGTTAACGACAATCATTTTCCCTTCGTAAGCATACAATGAGGTCTCTGTACCATCCAAACCTGTAAGCTTAAAATCTTCCATGATATATGGCTCTCTTGCTTCTGCTGTAGATGCAGTACTGGTTGACTCAGAAGTATCTTCAGTACCTTCAAGCGATGCCGTCGTTGTTGTTTCATCTGTAGCTGTGCTACAAGCCGCTAAGCTTAGCATAAGAATTAGCACAAGCGCTATTAAAGTTGTAAATTTAAATTTCATTATGACCTCCATTATGATCTCCGTTATGATCTTACCAACCAGTTGGCTATTATATATAATTTGTCAGAGAAAATTAACATTCCGATGAGAATTAGGATAAAACCTGCTATTTTATTAAGCGTTTTTGAATACTTTGTTAGTACGTTTAACTTTTGATCAAATACATTTAGAAAAACGGATGTGAGTAAGAAGGGGATTGCCATTCCTAAAGAATAAATGAACAGCAGCTTTACACCTTCTGCAACATTTTGACTCATGACAGCAGTTGAAGCTAAAATTGCGCCTAAGATAGGACCGAAACAAGGTGTCCAACCAAATGCAAACGCCATGCCAACTAATATGGCAGTTAAGAAAGAGACTTCAGCCCCTTTTTTAGATTTACGATAATCTCTACTCAAAAATGGAATCTTAATTATTCCGGACATTTGTAAACCGAAAAGGATAATAAGAACACCACTGATTTTAGATAAAAACGCTTTATGTTGAGAAAGCAAACGACCTAAAACACTTGCAGACACACCGAGTAGCATAAAAACAATCGTAAAGCCAATAATAAAGCCCAACGTTTGTAAAATTGCTTTCTTGCGCTTCTGTTTTAAATCTTCCGTATCATATGTACCTGTTAGATACATAATATAAGCAGGAACAAGTGGCAACAAACAAGGGGTAAAAAAGGATAAAATGCCTGCGGTGAAAGCGGTCCAATTATTTACAGTTAAAAACATGATTCACCTCTTTAAATTCTGTTTATAGTATTAAAAGACAATATTGAAATTAGTATACCCCATGAGGGAGGGGGTTGCAAATTAAAATTTCATTAATTAGGGATGTTTCATAAATGTAAAAAAAACTGGAAAATTCCAGTAAATTAAAGTAAAATAAAGACTAAGTACAGTAATCATTTGGAAAATGGGGGGATTGGCTTGGGTGATTACAAGTTAACGCGAAAAGGCTTTGTGACTTTAGCACTCTTAATTGTAGGTGTTATTGTCGCTTCAATTTTAGGAACGATTTACCTAGCAGTACTTAGTTTTTTATTTTTAACGACACTCTTAGGTCTTACATTATATGAAGTTTTTTTTAATCGCTAGTCTAATGAAGATTGCAAGATCATATCGACATCACCATCTTCAGATATGACAACTGCAAAACAATTTGCATAATATGGATTTGTACTAATGGTCTCAACGTAACGGATGGCTGAGTTATAACGTGCGCCGCGTGATGGATCACCCTTATCGGTGGCGATACCGTCCAAAATGACTCCGATACCGTGACAAACACCATCAAGGTCCATTAAGACTGCTCCATCAATACTGGTAATTGAGCGAACCATCGAAGGCGTTAAAGTGAGGGACTCTATTAAAAACCCTTGATTTTTCAATCGATTGGATTCGCTTCTTGCATTTTTTGAGATGGCAAAAATGGTACCCTTCGTCTGTTTTGTGCCTTCTAAAATCAAACGATATAAGTTTAATAATCGTTTGCCTTCAATTTCCGGATATACTTTTTTGAACTCATTGCTAAAACTAAAAAAACTCACTTTTGGCTTTGGTAACTGAATTTCCTCGTGTGTGACTTGCATTAACTTATTGTTATTGTAAGTCAATTGCCAAGCAGAATATGCGCTAAATTCTATCGTAAAGAAGTGATGTGTCGTATCTTGAATGGGTCTAAATTCAACGGTACTGTACAAAAATTCGCCATCGGATAACAGATAGACATCAGAACGACTGAGTTCAAGAATTTTTCTTATGTGTCTCGTACTAGAAAGCGGTATTTTTGATTCAAATTGAACGAGAGGTCTAAGAATGTGTTGTGAGGCAAGAGCATGTGCCGCCTGCGTGTTGAGTAGAAGAATCTTACCTTGGCTAAAAGAACGCTCATAACTAAGCGAAGAGATCTTGCTAAATTTTTCAAATGGGCTAACGGCTTTGTCATTTTTTAAGATCCCCTGAAGTAACCTTTTGCCAGCTTGTTTAAGCAGAACCGGTATGTGTCTTTCATATACTTCTTCTTGAAGTGTTAAGCCTTGTACACATTCGTTGATATAAGCCAGTGTTTCATATATAATAGATTCAAGCAAAGAACGATATTCCAATTCAGAAGCTTCAGGTACTCGATAATAAACATCGATTGATTTTGAATCGAACTGAAGGATGAAGCGGTATTTTTTTTGACTGTTTTCAAAGGTGTCGCTGGAGTAAACCGTAAAAAGGGCATCGTCAAAAATACGTTTTATTGCATCGTGTTGTAACGTAGCTTCATCTATAAGGTGGAGTTGGGGCACCATTTCTTCATCGATTTTTCGATAGAGAGAAAAGCAGTAATGGTCAAGATAATTATGTAGTTTAGACAGTTCGTTAAAGAGCATAAAACCTCCAGCCGAAATAAGTCGTATAATAAATATTTCTTATGATATATATAACCGTTCCTAAACTAAAAAAACAAAAAAAAATACTAGAGATGGCACTCTAGTATAAGGAATGACAGGAACAATTTAGCACTGACGAAATGTATCATAGGGATTTTCAGAGGGAGGTACATTCCTCGACTAAATTGTCTTTCATTAACATCAATTTTAGCATAAGTATTACATAAATTTCAACAGATTATGAAATTTTGTGGAAATAATTCTACATAGGGTATATACAATTTAACTTAGAACCTTATAGATTTACATTGAAAATACATTTGAGAAAGGATCCTTAAATGCATTCGATATTATTGATAACAAAAGACAAAGACTATGTAAGAAGCATTTCAAACAGAATTTCATCAGATCGCTATCACATACAGCACACACTTGATTTAATTGATGCTTTAAATGTTCTGAAAGAGCAACAGATTGATGTTGTGTTGGTCGATTCTGAGAATGAAGATATGGATAAAGCCATTTTAACCAAAATCAAAGATACAAATCCCAATGCCATTCGATTTTGTGTATCAGATGTGCAAACCAATATTGAGCATTATTTACCTAAAAAATTGAATAACTCTCAAATCCAATGTGATAAGAGTATGTCCATAGATGAGCTGATTGTTTTAATCGACAAGGTTATTGATATTGATCAAAAGGTAAAAGACAAGAATCTTGTGAATATCATGTCCAATTTGAAGCACTTACCCACAGTCCCTCAAGTGTATTTTCAAATGAGTAATATGATTATGAATAATGCCTCAGTTGAAGAAATCGCCAACAAATTAGAAGAGGACCCAGCGATTACATCCAATATTCTAAAACTGGCAAACACCGCATTTTATAATGCTAAAACAGGCTCGATACGTCAAGCCATTATGTACATTGGTCTTACCAATGTTAAGAATATTATTTTAACCAATGCGGTTTTTGGCAACGATGGCCTTGATCCTAAAACGAGGGATTTACACTGGGAACATGTAATGAAAACCAATAAAATTTTGAATGGATTTTATTATGAAGTATTGGGAAAAAAACTTAACAATAACATTTCTTCAGTTGGTCTTTTACACGATATTGGCTCGCTGGTAATGATGAGTAATTTTCCAGTGGAATTTAACCAGCTAATTAACCAAGTGAATGAGAATCCAGAGCTGGATTTTCACGATTTAGAGTTTGAAATTTTCGGATTTAATCATGAGCAGTTGGGTGGCTACCTATTGGATTTGTGGGGATTGCCTTATCCAGTTATAGAAGCGGCTCTTTCACATCATAACCCGATGAATCCCAATATCATTAATCAAGAACTGGTCATGTCAGTGCATATTGCAAATCACTATGCTTGGAAAGCAATGGCTTATAAGAAATATGACAATTATTTAGACGAAGATGTTTTTGGTGCGCTTCATATTACAAAGTTCGAATTTGAAAACTTCTTTAACGCTTTTGTAAAAAAATTGTAGATTGTGTGGTCACACAGCCTATATTTTGATAAGATAAAAAACAGGTGTAAAAAATGCATAACAGGAAGGGAGACGACAATGTCAAACAAAGTACTTGCTAAAGTAAATGGCAGAGAAATTACTGAAGGAGATTTAAACGGATTTTTTCAAACATTAGGACCTCAAGTTCAAGGTCAATTCCAAGGTGAACAAGGAAGAAATCGTTTATTAGAAGAATTAATTTATCAAGAGCTTTTCTATGCTGAGGCAGTAGAAACTAAATTAGAAGAAACTGCTGAGTTCAAGGAAGAACTTGAAAAAATGAAACAAAATTTAATGAAACAATTCAATATAAAAACGCTTGTTGAGGGTGTAACTGTAGAAAGTGGAGAAGCTGAAGCCTTCTATAATGAAAATCCGCACTTTTTCCAAGGTCAAGAGCAAGTAGAAGCTTCACATATCTTAGTAGACACCGAAGAAGAAGCAAACACAATTTTAACAGAATTAAACAGTGGTTTAGAGTTTGCAGAAGCAGCTAAAAAATACTCAAAGTGCCCATCTAACCAGCAAGGTGGAAGCTTAGGCGCTTTCTCTAGGGGTCAAATGGTTCCTGAATTTGAGCAAGCTGCGTTTGAAATGAAACTCAACGAGGTATCTGCCCCAGTACAAACGCAATTTGGATATCACTTGATTTTAAAAACAGCAGAACATTCTGCTGAAACACAACCATTTGATGCGGTTCAAGATCAAATTAAACACCAATTATTGATTCAAAAGCAAAACGCTGCCTACATCGGTAAAGTTGAAGCATTAAAAGAAAAATATACAATTGAAAAAATGTAGTTTTGAGCCTACTCTGATCTTGCGATGGAGTAGGCTTTTTTATCGAGTTAAGGTATAATAGCATATAAATATATTTCCAAAATCAAGGTGGCAGTGATGAAAAAATCAAACCTACATTTAAAATGGATAATGTTAATGGTGGTCGCGTTAATCATTATTATCCTTTTAAATCAGAATAAGAATCAAATGGAAGTCGCTACTGTTGAGACAACTGAAAATATAGCCGAAGAGGGAGAGCAATGGGTAAGAGCTGAACTTTTGTCACACTTAATTCAGCTTACATCGAAAGAAATGGGCGGCAGATTGTTTGGGACAGAGGGCAATCGTCTTGCTACAGACTACATTGCAGATGAAATGCAGGAGATAGGACTTGATAAACCGAGTTTCACAGAACAATACAGAATGTCAATTTCAGCGAAGACGCCTGTGACAGTTACTCCTTCTGTGTTAGAGCTTATTATTAATGATCAGATCATAGCGTTTCAATATGGTACAGAATTTATGCCTTACATCGCAAGAAATTATATTCGCTCTAATTATTCGTTTGAAGGTGAATTTAAAGTTATAGATGATCCAAACCAACTTTTAAATTTTGATGAAGCAGATATTGTTTTGTATACCAAAGCTGCAATTGACAGCTATAGGATTGATTTACTATTCAACGATATTTTGTCAAAGAGGCATCACCCCAGTGTTTTGTTAGTTGAGTCAGACTATCAGCACGATGGCTATTTTGTCGTTTCACCCTATGTAAAAGAGGTTACTGCAGATGAAAGCCAAGACGGCTTTGCAGTCATCAAGCTAAGTGAAAATGCCACTCAAAGATTACTAGATCAACCTGAAGGTACCATAAAAGGCAAAGTGGACATGGTGGTTGAAACCGTTGAAGGCGAATCCGTAATTGGATTTTTAGATGGTCCATTAGATGAAGGCTTTGTATTTGTTGCGCATTTTGATCATGCGGGAACGAATCAAGATGGTACCTACAATCCCGGCGCTTTAGATAATGCCTCTGGCACAGCTATGCTACTGACTTTAGCGAAGGATTTCACCGCAAATAATCCCGATGGATTGGATTTTTATTTTGTCGCAGCAAATGGGGAAGAGGTTGGCCTTGTTGGTTCAGAGAAACTCGCTTATTCGGGTTTAATAGATAAGTCTAAGTTTAAAGTGATTAATCTTGATATGGTTGGCGCACCACTTGATGTCCCTGTTCTCATCAGTGCAACTACAGAAGGCTCAAAAGCATTTGCTGAGTTTTGTCTACCGATTATTCAGTCTGAGTCTTTGAAGTCGATGCCAAGTGATTTAGGAAGCAGTGATCATGTTTCTTTTGAAAGTGCAGGATATGTGACGATAGGACTTGTACAAATGGACACAAGATTTTATCACACGCCAAGTGATACGATAGAAAATGCAATTGATTTAGAAGTGATGCAAAGAATTTATCGAAGTGTCATGCGGATTGTTGCTAGATAGGGGCGCGTCAATGTGTTAAACTGTTAGTGTAGTAAACAGTATAATGACTATGTAACTATAAATAATCTATCTAGATTAATTTGGATAAGGAGTATAACGTGCTAATAAAAGATTTTAAAGTAGGCGAGGAAATTACAGGCTTTTATCTGGTAAAAGCTAAAAATATAAAAACATCAAGTGCCAATAAACCATACATTGATTTCACCTTACAAGATGTCTCAGGAGAAGTAAATGCCAAGTTATGGGATGCTAAAGGTGATGTAGAAAGTTTATATGCGCCTGGCGAAATCGTTAAAATTCAAGCCAGCGTTACACAATGGCAACAGTCAGTTCAACTTAAAATCATCAAGATTAGAACCAATTTGCCTGAAGATGAAATCGATTACAGTCAATTTGTGCCCACCGCTCCAATTC
Organism: Firmicutes bacterium UBA6226; assembly: GCA_002441045.1. The sequence goes on from DJWQ01000236.1 coordinate 12,594, forward strand.
CTGCAGATGCAATGCTTAATGAGATCCTTTCATTTGTTGACAGCATGGAGAACTACGATGTTAAGAAACTTGTAAGAGCGCTTATTGAGGACTATAGAGGGCAGCTAATGTTCTATCCAGCTGCAAAATCCAATCATCATGCCATCAAGTCTGGACTTTTGTATCACATCTTAAGGATGCTGCGCTCTGCAAAGGCTTTGGGGAGTGTGTATCATAACATCAATTTAGATCTTGTATACGCAGGTGTAATTTTACATGATATCGAAAAAATCAATGAGATGAATGCGAGTGAGGTTGGTGTTGTAGAAGATTATACTAAAGAAGGTCAGCTCCTTGGTCACATTATTATGGGCATCAAGCGTATCGATCGAAAAGCAGAGAGTTTGGGGGTTGATCCAGAGCTTTCACTGCTGATTCAACACATGATATTGACGCATCATTACGAGCCAGAGTTTGGAAGTCCTAAAAAGCCTCTGATTCCTGAGGCTGAGGTACTTCACTATCTCGATATGATCGATGCGAGAATGTACGATATGAATAAAGCTTTAAAAGATGTTCAAGAGGATGGATTTACAGATCCAATTTTCGTACTGGATCGTCGAAGACTCTATAAATCAAAGTACGGTATCTCTGAGGAATAAAAAAATAATCCTGCATTCAAAATCACTAGAGGTTTAAAACTCTAAAGATTTTGAATGCAGGATTTTTAAATCATGAATCAAGTTGAACGGTTTTATTCTTTATCAATACAGCATTTTTTGTATTTTTTTCCGCTGCCACATGGACAAGGATCATTTCTTCCAACTTTATTTTCTACTCTAACAGTAACTGAGCTTACATATTCAGCTTTAATAGCTTTCATTTGCTCTTTTGTTAAAATATCATTCCAAAGTGGAATCTGATGTAACCAAGTTGCTTTTGCTTTGTGCATGTTTAAGAATAATTTTTCAAAATCGATTGTAAAGTTAAGCTCTGACTCTTCAGTCATTTCCTCGAGTGAAGGTTCTTCTTTCAAGCTTGTATGGATACCGTCGATAAAACCAATTGCTAACATTGGTTCGAGTTCGTATTTTTCACCAAATGATTTAACTGTGCCAGTAATTGTGTCTACGCCATTTTCAACTTTTTGAGCTAAGATATCTTCGTAGATGCCCTTTTCGTGAGCAAGATAGGCGTTCCAAAATTCTTCTGATTGCGCTTGAGTAAGTCCTTTACCTTCGAGTATAGCATTCCATTGTTCTAATAATGACATAATGCCCCTCCTTCTAAATTTCCGAAATTAAGTCTATC
>DJWQ01000190.1 GCA_002441045.1 Firmicutes bacterium UBA6226
ATAATCGGTTCCGATTCAACCATTGCACTGCCCTTCTTCTTAGTTGCTTATCTGCTGTCAGGCTATAAGGTTTTAAACAAATCCTTCAGAAACATTCGACGTGGCGAGATCTTTGATGAAAATTTCCTCATGTCTCTTGCAACCTTTGGTGCGATCGCAATCGGTGAATATCCTGAAGCAGTTGCCGTTATGATTTTTTATGAAATTGGCGAATACTTTCAAGATTTGGCCGTCAACCGTTCCAAAAGAGCGATCAGCTCTCTTATGGATATTAGACCTGATCAAGCCTCTGTACTTAGAAATGGCTTCTGGATGTCTGTTTCTCCGGAATCTGTCACACTGGGTGAAACCCTCATGGTCAAACCAGGCGAACGCGTTCCTCTTGATGGCATAATAATAGAAGGAAGTACTTCAGTTGATACTTCAGCATTAACAGGCGAATCTGTTCCTCGATTCATCACCAAAGGTGATGAAGTCTTAAGTGGTAGTGTCGTCTTAAGCGGTGTCGTTCAAGTAAAAGCAACTTCGATCTACAGTGAGTCTACTGTGGCTAGAATCTTATCCTTAGTTGAGAATGCGACTGCAAATAAAGCACCAACAGAAAACTTTATCACTAAATTTGCGAGGTATTATACACCTGCTGTGGTTTTCTTTGCGCTTGGCTTGATCATCATCCCTTCAATCCTTTTCGGATTTGACCAATTCAATACTTGGCTGTACAGAGGACTAATATTCTTAGTTATTTCATGTCCTTGTGCGCTTGTGGTTTCAGTACCACTCGGTTTCTTCAGCGGTATCGGTAATGCTTCAAAGCATGGTATTCTCGTTAAAGGTAGTAATTATCTTGAAGCACTTAGCCAAATTGACACCGTTGTCTTTGATAAAACGGGAACACTTACCAAAGGCAAATTTAAAGTTCATGACATCTATGTTGCTAATGATTCTGTTGATCGAACACTTCTCATGAAGCTTGCAGCCATAGCAGAGTCACATAGTAACCATCCAATAGCGAAATCCATTTTAGACTATACTGGCGACTATGACCGCTCAGTTAGCCTTAATAAAATAGAAGAAGTTAGTGGTAAAGGCGTTATCGTTGAAACGTCTTTGGGCAAAATCGTCGCTGGCAATCTCAGCCTTATGAAAGAGAATCAAATCGTTGTCACACCAATAGATTCACCACATACGCAAGTTCACATCGCTTTAGATAGCGAATATCAAGGAACGTTTGAAGTGCGTGATGAAATCAAAGCAGATGCCTTTGAAACCGTAGCCGCATTGAATTCAAGCCATATTGAAGTTCAGATGCTCACTGGTGACCGTAGGGAAGCTGCTGTTTCAGTAAGTACTGAGCTGGGTATAGACAAAGTGTCCACTGAATTACTCCCTGAAAATAAATATGAAATTGTCGATGCGTTGATTCGCTCTGGTAAGAACGTTGGCTTTGTAGGCGATGGTATAAACGATGCCCCTGTTTTAGCACTTGCAAGTGTAGGGATCTCTATGGGTGCCATAGGCAGTGATGCCGCTATAGAAGCATCTGATGTCGTCCTTATGACCGATGAACCTTCAAAAATCATAGAAGCAATCGCTATTTCTAAAAAGACGAAAACTGTCGTTACACAAAACATCGTTTTCGCGCTGGGTGCAAAGCTTTTAATCATGGCACTGGGTACGGTTGGATTGAGTTCGATGTGGATGGCAATTTTTGCTGATGTAGGCGTGGCTTTGATAGCAGTTCTCAACTCCACTCGTGTTTTAGGTTTTAAACCACCGAGCATCGCAAAATAAAATTCCTTAATTTTTAACAAGCATTTTCAAGTGACAAGACATCAAATAGACCATTTAAGCCATTTTAGGGAATTCCCATAAAATGGCTTTTTATTTTTTGTTTCATATTTAACCCTATTTTGTTTAATATATTAAACTTAACTTCGCTTAAAAACAACCTATAAATTTTTTATAAAAAAACCGTATTAAATACTAGTATTTCTCATATTTTGTGCTATAATTGTACTTGTGCTAAAAACAGTATTAGTATACTTACGGGTTAATATTTTAAGTATTATCTATCGTTTTAAATAACAGACTATCTTAAATTAAGGAGGCCTGATTTGAAAGGTTACAAGAAAATTAAACTTCATGGGTTCAATAACTTAACGAAGACTTTGAGCTTCAACATTTACGACATCTGCTACACACAAACAGCTGAGGATCGTCAAAAGTACATCGAATACATCGATGAACAATATAATTCTGAACGTTTGACGAATATCTTACAAGATGTTACTAAAATGATTGGCGCACATGTCTTAAATGTCGCGAAGCAAGATTATGAACCACAGGGCGCAAGCGTTACCATCTTAATTTCAGAAGAAGAGGTACCTGACGGTGCTTTAGACGCATCATGCAATAAAGGCGTTCTCGTCAATGTACCACAACACGTTGTCGGTCACTTAGATAAGAGTCACTTAACGGTGCATACTTATCCTGAGTATCATCCTGATAATGGTCTTAGCACTTTTAGAGTTGATATCGACGTATCAACGTGTGGTCAAATTTCACCACTAAAAGCGCTTAACTACCTCATTGACAGTTTCGATTCTGATATCATTACGATCGATTATCGCGTTAGAGGTTTTACACGTGATGCGTCTGGTCAAAAATTATTCATCGATCACAATATTAATTCGATTCAAAACTACATCGCTAAAAGAACTTTAAATAAATATCAGTTAATTGATGTTAACGTCTATCAAGAAAATATATTCCATACAAAAATGATGCTCAAGGATTTTGAGCTCAATAATTACTTGTTCGAAGTTAGCAAAGATGATTTAACACCAAAGGATCAAAGAGAGATTATGGCTAAACTTAAAAAGGAAATGACTGAAATCTACTATGGTCGAAATATTGGTAAAGCATAGTTACTACTGAGAGGAGACGGCTAAATGCTAGATCAAAACAAAACACCCGTCTTTACTGCAATGAAGGCGTATCGTGATAAAAAAGTAATTCCGTTTGATGTTCCTGGCCACAAACACGGTAGAGGTTTAAGGGAATATGCTGAATATTTTGGCGACGCGATGCTGGAGCTCGATGTCAATTCTATGAAACCTCTGGATTTTCTAGGGAATCCAATCAGCGTTATAAAAGAGTCTGAAGATTTATTGGCTGAAGCCTTTGGTGCAGATCGAGGCTATTTTATCGTAAACGGCACCTCGTTTGCTGTACAGGTTATGATTATGACAGCTGTTGGCGAAGGCGACAAAATCATCCTTCCAAGAAACGTTCATAAGTCTGCTATCAATTCTTTGATTCTATGTGGTGCGACACCTGTCTACATGAGTCCTGAGATCGATGAAGAAATGGGCGTCTCACATAATATTACTTTAGACGCATTAAAGAAAGCTTACGAAGCACATCCTGATGCTAAAGCTGCCTTTATCATTAATCCAACTTATTATGGTGCGGTCTGCGATCTTAAAGCGATCGTCGATTACTGCCACGAAAAAGGATTGTTGGTGTTAATCGATGAAGCACATGGCACACACTTTCATTTTAATGATGCATTTCCACTTAGTGGTATGCAGGCTGGTGCAGATATGTCTTCAGTTAGTTTACACAAAACTGGTGGTTCATTAACTCAGAGTTCAGCACTTTTGGTAAATACCACTCGTGTAGATGGTAGATACGTTAGAAAAGTCATCAATATGATGCAAACGACTAGTCCTTCCTACCTTTTAATGGGTTCTTTAGATGTGGCTAGAAAGATGCTCGCAACTGAGGGCAAAGTCATTTTAGATCGTATCCTCGAAGTTGCTGAATATGCTAGAACTGAAATCAACAAGATTCCTGGTTGCTATGCTATCGGAAAAGAATCTGAAGGCAGACCGGGCATTTATGCCTTTGATCCTACCAAACTAAGCGTTACAACACGTGATATGGGATTGAACGGTATGGAGCTTTATGATATTTTGAGAGATGAATACAACATTCAGATGGAAACAGGTGATGTATATAACTCTCTTGCGATCTTAAGTGTTGGAGATGATTACGATCATGTTGATCTATTAATTGATGCGCTTAAAGACATCAGTAAACGTTTTATGGACAAACGCATCGATTATAAAAAAATCGATCTGCACTACCCAGAGGTTATTATTTCACCAAGAGACGCTTTTTATGCTGAGAAAGAAATGGTCGCTTTAGAAGACACACTTGGTCGTATCAGTGGCGAATCTCTAATGAGTTACCCACCTGGTATACCGGTCGTCAGTTATGGTGAACGCATCAATGAATCCGTTATCGAACAGATTAAGCTGTTCAAGGCTTCACACGGTATCGTCACTGGTATGGAAGACCCAAATGCCGATTTCATTAAGGTCATTAAAGAATAATTTAAATTACAGCCAATTGTTTTATAAATGATTGGCTGTTCATTTGTAAGGTTATATATAAATTAAATCTGGCGACTTCGTCATGAGTTATTATTAGGAGGTAAACATGGAACTTTGGTACACGGAAAAACACACAGATACAGTTGACTTTTCAATAAAAGTAAAGAAACACTTCTACTCTGAAGAGAGTCCATTTCAAACCATCGACTTCTTTGAATCTGAAGAGTTTGGCACTTTCTTTACATTAGATGGCTTAATGATGGTAAATGAAAAGGATGAGTTTGTTTATCACGATATGATTACACACGTGGCAATGGCAACGAATCCTGAAATCAAACGCGTACTCGTTATCGGTGGTGGTGACGGCGGTACAGTCAGAGAATTAACAAGATATGCGCATATTGAGAAAATTGATATGGTTGAAATTGATGAAATGGTTGTTCGCGCTTGTGAAAAATACCTACCAATTACTGCATCAAAATTAACAGATCCTAGAGTATCACTTTACTTCGAAGATGGTCTAAAGTTCATCGAAGGTAAAGTGAATGTATATGATTTAATCTTAGTGGATAGTACAGATCCTATCGGTCCTGGAGAAGGTTTATTCTCTGAAGCATTCTACAAAGATTGCTATGCAGCGCTTTCTCCAAACGGTATCTTAATTAACCAACATGAGAGCCCATATTATCCAAATTACGCTAGAGAAATGAAGCGTTCACATTCAAAAATTGAAAAAATCTTCCCAATTAGTAAAGTGTACCAATTCCATATGCCAACTTACCCATCAGGTCACTGGTTATTTGGATTTGCATCTAAAACACTTGATCCAATTAAAGATTTCAATCCTGAAAAATGGGCTTCTTTTGGTCTTGAAACAAAATACTATAACACTGATTTACATGTAGGTTGCTTCGCACTCCCTACTTTCGTTAAAAAGATGTTGGAGGAATAAGATGCATTCAAATATTCATACGTTTATCGGATGCGACTGTGAGTTTGATGAGGCTGACGTCGTTATATTTGGCGCTCCGTTTGACTCTACGACTTCATTTAGACCAGGTACACGTTTTGCAGCGGACTATATCCGTATGGACTCTTTTGGCCTTGAAACGTACAGCCCTTACCTCGATAAAGATTTAAGTGATTATGCGCTTACGGATATTGGCAACCTCGATTTACCTTTTGGTAATGCTGCTAAAGCACTTGATGTCATCGAGGCAACAGCATCAGAAATACTAACTGCGGGTAAAAAACCATTCTTAATCGGTGGTGAGCACTTAGTATCGCTGGGTACAATCCGCGCAGCTTATAAACAATATCCAAACATGAAGCTCATTCACTTTGATGCACACACAGATTTAAGAGATCACTACATGGGCGAACCACTTTCTCATGCAGCAGTCATCAGACGTGCTTGGGATTTTATGGGCGATGGTACCATCTCTCAGTTCTGTATTCGTTCTGGAGAAAGACAAGAGTTTGAATGGGCAAAGACACATACCCATCTAGAAAAATTCACTTATGATACACTTAAGGAAGTTGTAACGGGTATTGGATCAGATACACCTGTCTATGTGACCATCGATCTTGATGTTTTCGATCCATCTATCTTCTCTGGTACAGGTACCCCTGAACCAGGTGGCATCTTCTTTAAGGATATGATAGAAATTTTAAAGACACTTGCACCACTCAATATCATCGGTGCGGATGTCGTCGAGCTATCACCACATTATGATCAAACAGGTGTAAGTACAGCAACTGCTTGCAAAGTCATTAGAGAGCTAATGCTCACGATGCTTAAATAGTTTTCAACTAAATTTGAGTCACTTATTAAATATAAAACGCCTGATAACATGTTAACGTTATCAGGCGTTTATTTCTTTATCTCAACTCAAATTACTGTATTTCATCCTTAGATTAATGTCGCTTTTAAATCCTTATATTAGTGATCACCAAGTTTATCAAAATCAGCTTTTGTTACGATTTTTGCCCCTAATAAGATAGCACCATAGACGATGACCGCTACCATTATCGCGATCAATAATGAAAGTCTCATGCCCAAATGAGGTTCTATTATCCCATAAGCACCTCTTGAAAGGACAACCATAATGACATTGGCTACTATTGTCATTAGTATTTTTCTTATAAATTCAGAGGAAGGCTTAAACGATTTATAAACCACACTGACGTTTAACGCCGCTGCTACAAAGTATGCAATCAGTGTTGAGTAGGCAGCACCCACGATGTTTAAGCTTGGAACTGCTATTAGGATATAGGCCGATATGACTTTTGCAATCGCACCTAATCCTAAATGGAGCACAGGTTTTCTGTATTTATCAATGCCTTGTAAAATACTCGTCGTTGCTAGGAATACGGAAAACAAAACAATTGACAATCCCATAATGCCAAGCACTGGCGCTGCATCTATAGCTATCTCAGCTTTAGAAGGATAAAGGAACAATAATATTTGTTCCGCAAAGGCCCAAATACCAACCCCCATCGGCATCCCTAGTGATACAGAGAGTAAAATACCTAAGTCTACTTGATGTTTAAGATTTGGATTTCGCTGTGTAAATGCACGCGTAATCATTGGTAATAAACTGACTTCAAGTGCGGAAAATACAACCTGTGAAATATTGATAATTGGTGTTGAATAAAACGATAAATAGGAATACATAACAGCCGCTTCATCGATAAAGCCCACGTCTCTAAGACGCCAAACGACTAAAGTACCATCAATGATGGTAAGTAAAGGCATAATGGATGCACCTATAGCAATTGGTATTAACACCTCAAAAATTCTCTTTGATATGCCTTTAAAATCATGAACCTCTTTGTTCACGACTCTAAAATGCTTTCTATGGCGACTAACGGAATATCCCCAACTGATTACTGCGCCGAAAAAAGCACCTGATGTACCAGCTGCAGCGACGTATCCATCGCCCAAAGCAAAGCCAGAAACCACAGCAACGACGCCAAGACCGAGTATCACTCGACCCAGCTGCTCAATCAGCTGTGAAATGCCATAGAACTCCATTCTTTGTGTCCCTTGAAAGTAGCCTCTATAGGCAGCGTTTTGTGATACAAAGAAAGCGGCAATCCCAAGGACATAGAATGAATACCGACTCTCTGGATAACCCAGTGCATTTGAAATAACACCTGCAAATCCAATAAGGAAAATCATCGCAGCAATCCCGAAAATCTGCAAAAATCGCTTTGACACATGGTAGACATCGTCCTGTAAGACTTGGTTTTCAGTTGCTATCGCCTCAGCCGTTAATTTTGCAATAACCGCTGGAATCGATGTGGTGGAGATCACGATTAATATATTGTACCAAGGATATGCTAGTGAATAATAAGCAACTGCATCCTCAGACATAAACATGGCAAGTGGTACCCTATAAAACGCACCTATAACTTTTACTAATAGCCCGATAATTCCTAAAATACCAAGATTTTTTGCAAATTTATTTTTCATAAGACCTCTTTTTTTCTAGTATCAAACTCTGACATACTCTTAAGTGTCAAATTACATTATAAGCCATTAAGGAAACAAATTAAAGCGGCATCTTAAAGTTTTTTGACGCCTCCAATCCATTCTTTTAACGATGGAAACTCCTCATGAAATATAACGATGACTGAAAGGATGAACGTCTTATGCGCATATACAAATCGCCTTGTGGTTTTAACCACTTTGACGATGGCCATCACCGGTAGCTTAAATGTCTTATAAAGAAGTTTAATAACGGTTTCTTCTTTTGAAGCCGATTCACCTACTTCTATCGCTTTCACTCTGGTATCTTCATGTGAAGGACTTGAATCAACGAGTTCATCAAAGGTTATATTAAAATCACCGAGTCTTCTTCCAAAGGTTTCAATTTCAATTTTTAAAATGGGATCAGCTTCTGGTGCAACTGGCTCTTCTATCCCCTCATCCCATGACTGTTGCATGGTTTTATGCTTTACCCCTGAGCGATGAAAATCAATTAAGCGATTTCGGATGACGGTTGTTACATAGGTTTCAAACTTGCTGTGACCTTCCTCGAAGGTATCGATTGCGTCATTAAACGCCTCTAAAGCTACGCTAAATTCTTCATCGTTTTCTATCGATAAATATCTGCCCAACTGCTTAGAGGTTGTATATATAATAAAATTCATATTTTCTTTTATAAAAGACTCTCTCACTTCCGAGTCAATCTTGGCTTTCATTAATTGATTGTGATCCATATTATGCCTCCAATGTTATTATATCATCAACACAATCACTTAAAACAAGTCAATATGATTACATAATAAAAATAAAAAAGCCAAATGAGATGCATACACATCCCATCGGCTTAGAAGGAGATATTTAAATTTTAAAAGTTTGCTCCCCGATTGCTGCAAAGCCAATAACTGCTGAAAAGAACTCAATTGGCTTTTCATACATGGAAGCATGTCCACAATTCTTAATCACTACGAAGCGACTGTTTTCAATTGCTTCGTTTAGTTCAACTTGACACGCTAAAGGTGTAATGATATCTTCATCTGCACCTATGAGTAGCGTTGGTACTTTGATTTGATTTACTTCAGATCGAGCGTCATGTGTCTCAGCACTGATGACCAATCTAATGAAACCATCATACCATCTTGCATCAAACAATCTAGCAAACATACCCTCTCTCGCATTTAGCCAATCGATGTTCTTTTCATAAAAATCCATTGAATAAATTGGCGGAATCGTATTTTTGAAAAACTGCTTGCCATCATGCGTTTTGGCTGCATATACCCAAGCATCGCCAATGGCTTTTAATTGTTGATTCGTATAAGCCGTTGTATTTGCCAAGATAAGCTTATCAATCTTATCCTGATATTTCACAGCGAACTTCATGGCAACTTCACCACCGTAAGAGATCCCCAATAAGGTCACATGCTGAAGGTCAAGTGCCACCATAGCTTCTTTTACGAGTTCAACCTGCAAATCTTGTGTATACGTTTCTTCTAAATAATCGGACTTACCTTGATCGTAAAAGTCCAATAGCACCACTTTAAAATGTTGACTCAACAAGCTGACAAAGGGTTGCCAACTACCACAGCTCATCATTATACCGTTGAGAATGACAAGTGTAGACTCACGATCGCCATGCACTTCATAGTAGGCTTTTTTTCCATTCACCTCTAAAAATGCCATTTTACTTCTCCTTGATTAAAGCGACGACTTTGTCCAAACTATCTACCATTGGATTGTGTGCAGAATTCTCAAGCACGACTAATTTTGCATTATCCTTTAGAGCATCTTTTATACCAACTGCCATATCCATAGGCACAACGATATCTTTGTCCCCTTGAATGATCAAAACTGGACATTTAATTTTATCGATTTCACCACTACCGACGCCATAGCCATTGTCTGCATGTGAAAGGTTAAATCTCGTTAGAGAATAGTCGATATCAACTAAATTTCTCTGTAACAGCATCTCTGAGACATAGTAATCATAATCTTCTGGATCTGGTTGATTCCCTGCTGTATAAATCGCTGCATTCCATAAGAATTTATAAAAATCAGCATTTTGATTTTTGATTGCATCTAGTACAGGTGCAACTTGTAATGGATCATTTTCAATATCTTCTTTTGTCATTAAAAGTTCTGTTAGAATCGGTTGACCTTGTGCATCTTTCTTGAACATTGGATATCCCATAATGCCAACGCTCTCTAGTAAAATAACGCGCTTAATCACCTCGGGACAATCGATTGCAAGGTGCATGGCGATACCGCCACCTGTGGACCATCCCAAAACTTCCACATCCTTAAGTCTCAATTTGTCGATAAAGTATTCTAGGTCTTCGCTAAGTTCCTTGAGCGAATCAAATCTTTCATGGTAAGAAGAATGTCCAAAGCCCCTAAGATCAACTGCGTAGATTTTAAAGTCATCATAAAGTGCATCCATCAGCTTATCAAAATGTGCCGACGAAGACATATTACCATGGATTAACAACAGAGTTCTGTCACCTAATCCGCCCTCTCGATATGCGAGGACTTCATTTTTAATATGAATCTTTTTAAATTCAAATTCGTTCATGCTAAGTGCCCTCTTTCTTGTCTTATTCCCAGACTATTATTAAAATCATCCCCCATATGACAAATGATTTTATGAATAATCCGTGGTTTTCGATTAAAATAAACAACCTTGTCGATGCCTACTCACATTATACCCTAATTGAGTATAATGTGAGCTGTCATCTATAAAGGTTGTTTGATTAAACAAGAGTCGTTCTTTTAATTATTTTCCTAAGATTGAGTTGATTGATGCAAGGTCTTTTACAGGTAACCATTCACCATCTTTATTTTCAGGGTTGATTTTAGAAAGGTTCATTTCTTGTGTACCTGCTCTTAAACCGTTAGCATAGTTGATTTCACCACCAAATGGGTTCATGATTGGCGCAGATTCTAATGCATCCATGTATTTATCCCAAGTGATGACGCCGTCAACTCTTTCTAAACCTTCTACGAAGAAGTAAGCAGCGATCCAGCCTGTCATAGCATATACGTTAGTTTCATAACCAACTGCATATTTTTGGAATTCTTCTAAAGCTTTTGCTCTTTCGCCTTCGAATGAAACCCAACCATTACCATAAACATCAAATTTTCCAGCGATTTCATTTACTACGCCTTGAGCGATAACTGGAGAAACGTTAACGTAAGTTGTAATAACGTCTTTGTTAACATTTTGTGCAGCTAATTCTTTTACGATTGTTGGGAAAGTTGCTTGAATTGCAGCAACGATTACGAAATCTACATTTGCATCTTTGATAGCTGTAATTGCAGAAGAAACGTCAGTAGCACCAGCAGCAACTTGTTGCTCAACTAATTCTAAGCTAAGTTCTTTTGCCATTTCTTGTGCGCCCCAAAGTAAATCTTTACCAGCATCATCATTTGTATAAACGATACCGATTTTTTTAGCTTCGAAGTCACCAGCAGCACGCGCTACCATGATTTTACCTTCTGTTTTGTAGATTGGTTGAACTGGGAAGATATTTCTGTCTGAACCAGTTGCATTTTCGTTATAAAGTTGGCCAATACCAGTTGCAAAGTAAACAGCTGGGATACCATAAGATTTAAGATCTTCGATAGTAGCTGCAACTACAGGTGTACCGAAGTGACCTACGATTGCNNNTCGTCATCAACATGTTTGAAAACGATTTGTCTGCCTTGGATACCGCCAGCTTCATTGATCATTTTGAAATAAGCTTCGATACCAGCGTTAAATGGAACGCCAACAGGTGCAAATGCACCAGAAGTTGCAGCACTGTTTGCAACGACGATCTCTGTATCTGTAATACCTTGAGCCCACTCTAATTGTTCTTCTGTTGTTGCCTGAGTTTCACCATTTGCAGCTGTAGTAGCTTCAGTTGTAGCTGGTTCGTCTTTTTTAGCACAAGCAGCTAATGAAAAAACCATAACAAAAACTAATAAAAGCGATAAAAATCTTTTCATTTTTCTTACTCCTCCTCTTATGAGTCTAAATCTGTAATTTATATTCAGTCGAGATTGGGATTTAATCCGACTCAATACCACTTTAAAGGTTACTCTGTTATCTTTAATTAATGAGAACCAAGATAAGCTTCGATTAATTTTGGATCATTTCTAAGTTGATCTGCTGGGCCATGTGTCTTAATCTGACCCAATTCAAGAAGATAAGCATAATCTGCGATTTTAAGCGTTTGAGCTGCATTTTGCTCAACGATAATTACCGTTGTCCCCTCTTCTTTAATTTCTTTTACAATCTTCATAATGTCCTGAACGATCAATGGTGCAAGACCAAGAGAAGGTTCATCTAATAAAAGAACTTTTGGACTGCTCATAAGTGCTCTTGCTATCGCTAACATCTGTTGCTCACCACCAGAGAGTGTCGAAGCAACTTGTGATTTACGTTCTTTTAAGACTGGGAAATATTTGTAGACACGTTCAAAGTTAGCTGCAATTTGTGACTTATCTTTAAGCGTAAACGCGCCAATTTTAAGATTTTCTTCTACCGTAAAATCTCTAAATACTGCTCTTCCCTCAGGCGATTGTGCAATACCAAGTGCGGCAACTTTTTCAGCTTCTTTTTTTGCAATGTCTTCATCATACAATTTAATAGTGCCTTCAGCTGGTTCTACTAAGCCAGAAATCGTTCTTAAAGTTGAAGTTTTACCAGCACCGTTTGCACCGAGAAGCGCAACGATTTCACCTTCTTTAACTTCGATATCGATCCCCTTTAAAGCTTCTACAGCTCCATATCTTACAACCAGGCCATTAATTGATAACGCTGTCTTTTTATCTTTACGCATTTTCATCTACCTCGATTCCAAGATATGCAACCTGCACATCTTTGTTTTCTTTGATTTCTTTTGGTGTTCCTACTGCTAGGAATTTACCGAACGAAATCGCACAAATACGATCGCATACGTCCATAACCAACCTCATATCATGCTCAACGAGTAGGATTGAACAGTTGAGTTCATCTCTTAAACGGCGGATCAGCTTAGATAACTCAATGGTTTCAACGTCATTTAATCCTGCTGCTGGTTCGTCTAATATGATTAGTCTTGGATTCGACATTAGCGCTCTTGCAAATTCTACTTTTTTAAGAACACCATAGGGCTGTCCACCAGCGGGAGCATCGGCTCTATCTTCGATCCCTAAGATACTGAGAACGCGCATTGCTTCAGCTCTGTATTGTTTTTCTTCTTTTCTAGCTCTTGGTAATCTCAGTGCTTGATCAAGGATATTGGATTTAAAATCCACATGAGCACCAATTAATACGTTATCAATAATACTCAATTCCCTTATCAACTCAACGTTTTGGAAAGTTCTTACTAAACCTAGCTTTATGATGTCGTGTACATTTTTCTCAAGTAGGTTGTGCACCGAACCATTTCTGTCTTTAAACAAAATATCACCTGAATTCGGCTTATAAAACTGCGTGATACAGTTAAATACTGTTGTTTTACCAGCGCCATTTGGTCCGATCAATCCAAAGACTTCATTTTCTTTGATGTCAAAAGAGAGATTGTCTACAGCCTTTAAGCCTCCAAATGCTATGGAAAGTCCATCGACTTTGAGTACTAAGCCGTCAATATTTTTTTGCATACTATTTCTCTCCTTTTACCAGTTTTACTATAAAGCGTTTTAAGTCAGTAAACATATGCACCAAGCCGTTTGGATAGAAAATGATAACGACGATGATGAGAATACCATTTAAAACATAGGATAAATCACTGAAAAACGGTACTTGTTTTAATAGTAAATCCGGCACCGCAAATACGATGAACGCTCCAAGTAAGGTACCGTAGATCGATCTAAGACCACCGATAACGATCATCGCAAGGAAGTTAAGGGATAAGTTTAGCGACCAAATTGTCGGATATGAGTATTTTACAAAGTGAACGTATAGTACACCTGCAATAGCTGCATACATTGTAGCAAGAGCAAACGCGATCAATCTATGGTTTAAAAGATTAACGCCCATTGCTTGAGATGCTGCTTCACTGCCTCTCATGGCATT
>DJWQ01000207.1 GCA_002441045.1 Firmicutes bacterium UBA6226
TCATAGGATATGTCTAGTCAAAAGGGGATTAATTTGAGATAATGGGATAAAACCGTTATGAGGTTGACGATGATACCGATAGAGATGAATTGCGTTCCAAGAGTAAATGACAGAGCTTCATCACCACTAGACATGAAAGAAAAATTTATAGATGGTACTCTTAAATTGATATTAGAACATGGTGGGATAACAAAGGTTAATCTACGAATGGTATCGAAGCACATTGGATGTGCACATACCAATGCGTATAACTATTTCTCAAACTGGGAAGAGCTGATTTTTGAAACTTATGATCATACCATTGTATTGTATGGTTTATACGTGAGTTATGACTTAAATAATGAGCAGTCACAATTTGTTTTCATCAAGTTTATCGAGCGGATTATCGATTTCGCTTTTATATATCCGGGCTACTATCGCTTTATTGGCTCTGATGATCTGGAGACCAGACGATTACCTGAAAAGACGATTGTCAAAGTTATTTCTTTAAGAGATTATTTTATAGAAGTATTAAATTACACCTTTGCCGATGTCATCGATAACGAACGGACGGCTCATATTGCAAGTGTTGTAATGGCGTATTTGGATGGTGAACTCTTTAATATCATCAATAAACGTGCTTTTCCTGAGGCAGATGCAAAAGTGAGAATCATCAAGAATGTCATTGAAATGATTTGGGTTTATACAGAAGGTAAAGTCGACTTGAATTATGGTTTACAATTAGGTTCAATCCTATCAGAATTAGAATATGTAAAAGACTATGTTTATTAAGCTTGTTTATTGACAAAAAGTTTGTTTATAACAAATAATTTGTTATATCAAGCTTTTTTCATTTCATGCTTTTTTTATATAGTTTGGAACAAAATGACTTCAGTGAACGTCTAAAAATTATGGGAGGTGTCTTTATGAAAAAGATTTTAATAATAAGTCTAGTGATGATGCTGCTTGTGGCAGGATGTGCAAATAATAATATTGATTCGACGGACAAGTTACCAGAAACAAGTGAGGTTCTAGTGGGTACGATTGTTGATATTAGTAGCACATCAATTTTATTAGCGACTGAAGCAATCGGTCTAGTGACACTAAATACAAATCATAAGATATATAGTTCTGAAATGAAGTTAGTGGATACTTCTATATTAAAAGTCGGAAATGAAATCGAAGTTGGTTATTCAGGGGTTGTATTAGAAAGCTACCCTCAGCAGCTACCAGAAGTAGATTATGTGAAACAGATTTTATCAGACACAAATTATTTGCCTTTGTTCTTCCAAGTAATAGACGACCTCTATCAAACTGATGAAGGTTTAAATAGCGATATTGGCTATGTTGCGGTGGATACTTCAAACTTAACGATGCTTGGTGAGTGGGAAAAGGAAGGTCTTGTATACGCTCTTGGAACAAAATATGCACTTACTGGTATTCAAGGCACATTTGAGGAGTTGGTAGATCAAGGTTATATTGATGGTGATGCACTCTATTTTGAAGAAGGCATTCTATTTAGATTTGACATTAAAGCAACGACTGCGAAAACCGTCAAATTTGATATCGAAAAATGGCGAGGTGGCTTAGGGGCTTACTTTTTTATCGACTGTGAAGCAGAGCAGGATCAAGATGGCGTTTGGCAATATAAAATAGGATCAGAAGCAATTTCGTAGTTTCTAATTCATACACATTAATACTGAAAATGGAGATAAAGCTGTAAGGTCGGTTAAGACATTACGACTTTTTTCTTTATGGATACATTTTAAAAAACATTTTACGAAATGATGTTGACAAGTAAATCGAAAAGTTATAAGATTAAATAAACAAATGATTATACGATAAACAAATGTTTACTTGGAGGTGTAAATGACCAATAGAGAACAGGAAATTTTACTTATTCTAAGAGACAATCCTTTAATTTCTCAAAATGAACTGGCCGATCAACTGGGAATAACTCGGTCTTCTGCTGCGGTTCATATCACAAACTTGATGAAAAAGGGGTATATTTTAGGAAAGGGATACATCGTAAGAGATGATGCTTATGTCTGTGTCATTGGTGGTTCTAATATTGACATACAAGGCGTTCCAGTGAATCAGTTGATCTTCCATGATTCTAATATCGGCGTCGTTAAGCATGCACTTGGTGGTGTAGGAAGAAACATCGCTGAAAATATGACGCGATTAGGATTAAAGACAAAGCTAATCAGTATCATTGGAGATGACCTTTATGGACAAAAGATACTTGAAGAAGCACGACAAATTGGTATGGATATGCAAGATACGTTGGTTCTAAAAGGGGAACAGACCTCTACTTACTTATCTATTTTAGATGAAACAAAGGACATGGCCGTTGCAATTTCATTTATGGATATCTGTGACCGCATGACAGTAGATTATATAAAGAGTAAACGTCACATTATTGAAAATGCAAAATTCTGCGTAATCGATACCAATCTATCACCAGAAGTGCTCAAATATATTTTAACTACATTCACAGAACAAAGATTTTTATTAGATACTGTATCAACTGCAAAAGCTTTGAAGATCAAGGATGTTATAGGGTACTGTCATACGATAAAACCCAATTTGATCGAAGCACAATCATTAAGCGGTATCTCCGGTGATGGAGAAGCGGAACTGGTGAAGATGACCAATTATTTTCATGACCTAGGTGTAAAACACGTCTATATCAGTATGGGGAAAAAAGGTGTCTTTGTCAGTGATGGGAAAGTTCAAAGGATGTTAGTACCACCGATAGTTGAAGTCGTTAATGCAACCGGTGCAGGAGATGCGTTTCTAGCAGGTATCGCGCTAGCCTATTCAAAGGACTTAGATTTGGTTTCTACAGCAAAGTGGGGAATGGCTGCTTCACTTATTGCACTGGATCACGAGGCAACCATCAATCCTACCATTTCAGAGCAAAGAGTTTTAGAAATTCTGGAAACCAAGTTCAAATAAGTGTTATGAAGTGAAGTTATGAGACAAAAATCGGTATAAAAATGATAACCATTAAAACATTAGTATTTTTAGAAAAATAAAAATTGTTTAAGAGTGATTAAATCTATATAGATGAATTTAGGAGGACTTAAAATGTTTAGAAAATATCTTGATATTAAACCTGAAGTTGCCAAAGCGTTGGCTGAAGGAAAAGCAGTTGTTGCTTTAGAATCTACTATTATCTCACACGGTATGCCATATCCACAAAACGTAAAGACTGCACTTGAAGTTGAAGCGATTGTGCGTGAAAATGGTGCGATTCCTGCTACTATAGCGATTTTAGGTGGCAGACTGAAAGTGGGTTTAACTGAAGATGAAATCGAGTATTTAGGTAAGGCAAAAAACGTTATTAAAACATCTAGAAGAGACATTCCATTTATCGTAGCTAAAGGTGTAGATGGTGCAACAACTGTTGCTTCAACTATGATTTTAGCAGCACTTGCAGGCGTTAAGGTGTTTGCTACTGGTGGTATCGGTGGCGTTCATAGAGGCGCACAGGAAACTTATGATGTTTCTGCTGACCTTCAAGAATTAGCGCAAACGAATGTTGCAGTAGTATGTGCAGGTGCTAAATCCATCTTAGATATCGGTTTAACCTTAGAATATTTAGAAACACATGGCGTACCTGTTGTAGGTTATCAAACTGAAGAGTTGCCAGCATTTTATACAAGAAAAAGCGGTTTTGGTGTCGATTACAGAATCGATTCACCAGTTGAACTCGCTACAGCATTAAAAGCAAAATGGGATTTAGGCTTACAAGGCGGTATGGTTGTTGCAAACCCAATTCCTGAAGCATATGCGATGGACTATGATGTGATCACTGAGGCGATTAATTCAGCGGTTAAAGAAGCTGAAGAAAAAGGCATCAAAGGCAAAGAATCAACGCCATTCCTTCTTGCAAAAGTAAAAGAATTAACTGCTGGAACGAGCTTAGACGCAAATATTCAGCTTGTATATAACAATGCTAAAGTAGCGGCTCAGTTAGCTGTCGAGTACCAAACGCTTCAAAATAAATAATAAATCATCATTGTTGTGCAGAATAGAATTTTAATTAACGATTTTATTGTGAGAAAATCCTATCTTAAGTGGCTTGTACCCCACCTGAGGTGGGATTTTTATTTTCAAGTAATTAAAATCATATAAACATAAAAGCAAAAAATATAAAACATAAAAACATATGCAACTTAGAAGATTACGGGGTTTAATTTGCAAACGATTTTGAACGTTTGCATCACAAATTAAACAAGTAGATAAATTTAATTGACGAAATAAAAAAAGATGATATAATTAGGGTAAACGTTTAACCAAAGAGATGAGACTATGAAAATAACGATAAAAGAAATAGCAAAAATGGCTGATGTTTCTATTGCTACCGTATCAAAAGTGGTCAATCGGAAAGATCAGAACATTAGTGATGAAACTAGACAAAGAATACTCGATCTCATAGAGAAGCATAATTATGTACCCAATAGAATTGCATCTTCTATGATTACCAAGAAGACGCATTCCATAGGATTGATTATTCCAGATATTACGAATCCATTCTTTCCAGAGGTAGCAAGAGGTGTTGAAGATTATGCCAATAAGGCAGGTTATCACGTCGTATTATGTAACTCAGATAATAATCCGAAAAAGGAAATATCATATATAGCGATGCTTCAAGAAAAAATGGTTGATGGCATTATATTTACATCATCCAGCTTGCGTAGCCATGATTCAAAGACTTTTTTTAACTTTCAGATTCCCGTTATTACGGTTGATCGTGAAATTGAAGACTTAAAAACACAAGGGAAGATTACAGTAGATAATTTCACGGGCGCTTATGTTGCAGTTAGGTATATGCTAGATCGGGGATATAAGAAAATTCTTCATCTAGCGGGTCCATTAACTTCGAAGACATCACTCGACCGTAAACTAGGCTTTCTAAAAGCGCTAGACGAAATGCAGATTGAGCCTGATGAAAAGTGTATTTACGAAGGCAATTATACCGCTGATTGGGGCTATAATGGTGTGAAAAAAGCGATAGAGCACAAGTGTGAGTTCGACAGTATTTTCTGTGGAAATGATATGATTGCCATAGGGGCGATTAAAGCACTTAATGAGATTGGACTTAAGGTGCCTGATAATGTCGGTGTTGTCGGTTTTGATGACATCTATATGGCATCTGTAGTTACACCAAATTTAACGACCATAAGACAGCCTAATTACCAAATGGGATATAAGGCAGCAGAGATGCTAATTGAATTGATCAAACATCCCACTATCCAATTGGATAACTTAATACTCAAAACGGAGTTGGTTATAAGAGAATCTACTAAATGATTCTCTTTAAATTCAATAGGTAAACGTTTAACTAATTAATAATACAAGAAGGAGCATATATGAAAAAAGCACTTGTAGTTGGAAGCTTGAATATGGATTTGGTTACTCAGGTCCAATCAACGCCTAAAGTAGGTGAAACGGTTGCTGGTAAAGGTTTAATCGTAAATCCTGGAGGTAAAGGTGCAAATCAAGCGGTTGCACTTGGTAAACTAGGTGTTGAAGTCAATATGATTGGTTGTGTTGGCAATGATGCGTATGGGAATAAGCTAAAAGAAAATTTACGTGCAATGAATGTAAAAGATAGTACTTTTGTCATAGAGGATCAACCAACAGGGATTGCATTTATCATGGTTAATGCTACTGCAGATAATTCGATTGTTGTCATAGAAGGAGCCAATGGCGCACTACAACCAGATATGGTTAAGAGAGAATGGTTTCATGACGCATCATTTTTAGTCACTCAGCAAGAGGTACCATTAGAAACTTTAAACGTGGTGATGCAAATGGCAAAAGAAAATGATCTGATGATCATTCATAATCCAGCACCACTTGTAGAGGGAACTGAACAGCTTCTAAAATATGTTGATTTATTGGTTTTAAATGAAACAGAGTTTGAAAAACTAGCGGGCTTCTCTTATCAATCAGAAAGCGATTTGATAAAGGGAATTAAAACCTTAGGCGTAGGTAAGATATTATTAACATTAGGTAGCCAGGGTGCCATCTATCATGATAGCGAGCTAACGGTATTTGTTCCTGCGAAGAAAGTGAAGGCGATAGATACCACTGCTGCTGGTGATAGTTATATTGCTGGGGTTGTACATCATTTAGCTCAAGACAAAGATATTGAAACTGCGATGAAATTTGCTACTAGAGTCGCTGCACATACAGTTACAAAGATGGGGGCTCAAGCTTCATTGCCCTTCATACACGAGATTGAAGAATAAGGAGGCTTATTAAATGAAAAGAGGTAAGCTATTGAATTCTGAGGTTGTTTCGACTTTGGCGAAATTAGGACATACAGATCAGATTACTATTTCAGATGCGGGATTGCCAATACCAGATGCTGTCAAACGAATCGATCTTGCAGTCGTTAAAAATCAACCTGGTTTTTTATTGCTTTTAGATGCAATCATGCATGAAATGATTATTGAAAAAGTGATTATTGCTGAAGAGATTATCAGTCAAAATCAAGCGATTTACTCTGCTATAAAAGATTGTTTTAAGGAAATTGAGATTGTTCAAGTGCCACATGAAACATTTAAAAGCTTAACTCATAAAAGTAAAGCGGTAATAAGAACGGGAGAATGTACGCCTTTTGCCAATATTATATTGCAATCTGGTGTCGATTTTGATGGAGGCTCACATGAATAAGCTCCTTACAATGGTAAAAATTTCAAAAGAATTTCCTGGTGTCAAGGCTCTGAATCAAGTGAACTTAAATGTCTATCAAGGTAAGGTGATGGCACTTCTTGGAGAAAATGGTGCTGGAAAATCAACACTTATGAAAATCCTTTCAGGTGTCTACCAAAAAACAGAAGGTGAGATGTATTTCGAGGGAAAGCCACTTGTAATCACTGGACCTAAGGATGCGATGCAAAAGGGAATTGCGATTATCCATCAAGAATTGAATTTAATTGATGAGCTCTCAATAGCAGAAAACATATATATGGGGCGTTTTCCGCAGGTTGCAGGCAAAATTGATTGGAAGAAAATGTACTTTGATGCAACACAGCTATTAAATCAACTCAACTTAGACCTCAATCCGAAAATCAAAATTAAAAATTTGAGTATTGGACAAAAGCAGATGGTTGAAATTGCAAAGGCTTTATCTTTTGAGACAAAAGTGATCATTATGGATGAGCCAACAGATGCATTGACAGATCAAGAAACCTTGAGTTTATTTAAAGTGATCAATGAGCTAAAAAAAGATGGAAAAAGTATCGTCTATATCTCACACCGCTTAAAGGAAATTTTTGAGATTTGTGATGACGTTACCGTATTAAGGGATGGCGAGTTCATCTCAGAAAAACCAGTGTCAGAAATAGACGAAGACAGTCTTATAGAAATGATGGTCGGTAGAAAATTGGATGAGCAATATCCTTATTTACCAGCGCATACAAAAGAAAAGGTCTTTGAAATAATCTCATTGGAAAATGAGTATGTTAGTGGCGTGAATTTTGCGATTAATAAAGGTGAAATTGTTGGCGTCGCAGGTCTGATGGGTGCTGGTAGAACAGAACTTGCCAAATCCATATATGGTGCAATTAAATGCAAGCAAAAAGTGATGAGAATTGAAGGCAAAGATATTATCGTAAAAAACGAAAGACAAGCGTTAAAGCAAGGAATTGCCTATGTATCTGAGGATAGAAAGAAAGATGGATTGGTACTAGGCTTGTCTGTGAGTACAAATATCACATTATCTTCATTAGAGTCATTTTCGAAATTGGGAACCATTAATAAACGAAAAGAACGAGAAGTCGTTGAAGGCTATAAAGAAAATTTATCTATTAAAACTCCCTCATTGCAACAAAAGGTAAAGCTTTTAAGTGGTGGGAATCAACAAAAGGTCTCTATAGCAAAATCATTATCTGCATCACCTAAATTATTGATATTGGATGAGCCTACAAGAGGGGTTGACGTAGGCGCTAAAAAAGAAATCTATGAATTAATGAATCAGTTTAAAAGCGAGGGGATGGGAATATTAATGATTTCCTCAGAAATTCCTGAACTCTTAGGAATATGTGATCGCATCATGGTTATGAGAGATGGCAAGATCGCAGGAACGCTTGTCAGAAGTGAGGTTACTCAAGAAAAAATAATGCGTCTAGCAATTGGCGCTGGGGAGTAGAGAAATGAAGAATTTAAAACTTTCAAAATTTCAATCGGTTATTGGTTTAATTGTATTCTCAGTCATTGTGGCTTTTATTAATCAAAGGTTTATGACGACGTCGAATATCCTTAATATATTAAGGCAAACCTCAATTAACTCAATAATTGCAGCTGGTATGACCTTTGTAATTATTACAGGTGGGATTGATTTATCCGTAGGTTCTACACTTGCACTGTCAGGTGCAGTGGTGGCTTTTTTGATCGCAGGCGGCATGAACCCAATTATAGCGATTTTACTTGCTTTACTAGTAGGTGCTTTTATTGGCGCATTTAATGGCGTTATTATTTCGAAAGGAAAGCTACAACCCTTCATCGTAACATTGGCAATGATGACTATTGTTAGAGGGCTTACACTTGTATTTACTGAGGGAAAACCAATCAATGCAGGTTATGAAAAAAATGCAGAATTCTTATCTAACTTAGGTAACGGCTACTTTCTTGGTATTCCAATACCAATCATTATCATGATCATTGTTTTTATCGCTGGATTTTATATATTAACGCAAACGACAATTGGTAGATATGTGTATTCATTAGGTGGAAATGAAGAAGCGACTAAGCTTTCTGGTGTCAATACAGATAAAGTCAAAATTTTCGTATATGCCATAAGTGGTCTTTTAGCAGCACTTGCAGGTGTTATTATTACTGCTAGACTTTCATCTGCTCAGCCAACTGCTGGTAGTGGATATGAGCTTGATGCCATCGCTGCAGTCGTTCTTGGAGGGACCTCTTTAGCAGGTGGTGTTGGCTCTATTATAGGTACTATTATCGGTGCATTAATCATTGGTGTCCTAAACAATGCGCTTAATTTAATGGACGTTAGCTCGTATTATCAAATGCTTGCTAAAGGTGTCGTTATCTTAATTGCAGTGTTGATTGATAGGAAAAACAAATAGGTTTTGAATGGGAGGAGAATTATGAAAAGAGTTTTAATATTGCTGTTAGTTCTTATGTTAACGGCGATGGCATTTGCGGGTTGCTCTCCAAAATCAGAAGAGAGCGGTTCTGGTAAAGTCGGTTTAGTAATTTCTACATTAAACAATCCTTTCTTTGTATCTTTAAAAGAAGGTGCTGAAGCAAAAGCGAAAGACCTTGGACTTGAGTTAATTGTACTGGATTCTCAAAATGACCCTGCAAAAGAGCTTTCTAATATGGAAGATCTATTAACACAAGGTGTGGATGTCATTTTAATTAATCCAACTGATTCAGATGCTGTTGGAAATGCAATTAAGGCAGCAAATGATAAAAAAATTCCAGTTATAACCCTTGATAGAGGTGCAAATTCTGGTGAAGTAGTAGCACATATCGCATCGGACAACATCGCTGGCGGTAAAATGGCTGGTGAATATATCATTGAAAAACTAGGTGGTACAGGTAACGTCGTTGAACTTGAAGGTATTGCAGGTACTTCTGCAGCAAGAGACAGGGGTCAAGGCTTTAATGAAGCGATTGCAACTTCTAGTATTGAAGTTGTAGCAAAACAAGTTGCTGACTTCGATCGTACAAAAGGTTTATCTGTAATGGAAAATATATTGCAAGCACAACCTGAGATAGATGCTGTATTTGCTCATAATGATGAAATGGCACTGGGTGCATTAAAAGCGATTGAAGCATCAGGTAGAAACATTATGGTGGTTGGTTTTGATGCAACAGATGATGCTATTGCTGCAGTCAATGACGGTACGATGGCTGCAACGGTCGCTCAACAACCAAGCCTTATTGGTTCACTTGGCGTTGAATCAGCGAAAAAGGTAATTGATGGCGAGGCACTTGACGCGTTTATTCCAGTTGAGCTAAAGCTAGTTACAAATGAAAGCGCTGCATCAAATACGAATAGCGCAGAAGGCAAGAAAATTGGTCTTGTCATCTCAACTTTAAACAATCCTTTCTTTGTAACTTTAAAAGAAGGTGCTGAAGAGAAAGCAAATGAACTTGGTGCAGAACTAATCGTATTAGATTCACAAAACGATCCTGCAAAAGAGTTGTCAAACATGGAAGACTTAATCACTCAAGGTGTAGATTTGATTCTCATCAATCCTACGGATTCTGATGCAGTTGGCAGTTCAATAAAGGCGGCAAATGCTGCTTCTATTCCGGTTATTACACTTGACCGTGGTGCAAATGCTGGTGAAGTTGTAACACATATTGCATCAGATAACGTAGCTGGTGGTAAAATGGCTGGTGAATATATCATTGAGCAATTAGGTGGCAAAGGTAAAGTCGTTGAACTTGAAGGGATCGCTGGGACATCAGCAGCTAGAGATAGAGGTCAAGGCTTTAATGATGCTATAGCGACTTCTGATATTGAAGTCGTTGCAAAGCAAGTGGCTGACTTTGATAGAACAAAAGGACTCTCAGTTATGGAAAATATTCTTCAAGCACAACCTGAAATTGATGCTGTATTTGCACATAACGATGAAATGGCATTAGGAGCTTTAAAAGCGATTCAGGCTGCTGGAAGAGATATAATGGTAGTAGGCTTTGATGCAACTGATGATGCGGTTAAAGCGGTTCAGGATGGAGAAATGGCTGCAACAGTAGCGCAACAACCTGCTCTAATCGGAAGTTTAGGTGTAGAATCTGCAATTAAATATTTAGGTGGAGAAGCATTAGAATCGTACATTCCAGTTGAGCTAATGCTCGTTACTGAATAATTTATATCAAAAGATTTAGTACAATTATTAAGAGGGAATGCTATAAAAGCATTCCCTCTTTTATTAAGCCACAATCTCGCTTGTGGTAAAATTTGAAGGCTCGATGCCTGAAGATTTTTATTAATCTACGATTTCATCTCTCAACTTTTCTAAAAACTCATAATTCCGGATGATGTAGT
Source organism: Firmicutes bacterium UBA6226 (assembly GCA_002441045.1). The sequence goes on from DJWQ01000207.1 coordinate 11,024, forward strand.
TACGCCCTTCTTTCTCTAGAACACCTTTTACNNTCTGTGTGCATTTCATTATAAACGCCATCTGAGGCACTGATTAATATAAAGGCTGCAAATCGATTTTCAAATGGGTAGGCATAGCTTTTAGCTAAGGTTTCAGAGCGATTACGAGCCTTCTCCGCAAGAATTCTTGATAGGTTTCGTAGAAAAATAGTATCATCAAGTAAGAGTGATTTACAGGTAGCTAGCGGTAAGGCCAAACATGTGATGTCTTCCATTGCAGTTACACCCTTTGCAAAAGGTTCGACCTCTAAAAGGCTCATTTCACCCAAAAAACAAGGCGCTTCTGCAAATAAGACTAAGGTGCGTTGCCCATTCTTATGCGTCATATAGACTTTTGCTTTGCCCTTAACCATAAAATATAAGTAAGGGAAGGGTTCACCTTCTTGACTTAAAGGCTCTTTCTTTTGAAAGGTATGTATTTCAACAAAGGGTAAAAGCTCTTTTGAAAAAATCGAGTTAAAGTGATGCAACTCACAAAGTCTATCGATGTGATTTTTTTGAGTGCTGATATGCATAAAGCCTCCTAATCTCATAAAGTGTGCTATATCTCATATTCTAACACAAAAAAAGGCGCTATACTTGTATAAAATAGTTAAACAAAACAATTTTGAGAAAGCAGGCATTTTAATGACATCAACAAATAAAGGGTTAATTAAAAACAAGAAAAATATAAAATTCAACAAAGTAGATTTACTAACAATTGCCATACAAATGTTTTATTGGATGCTATTTTGCTCCGTGTATGGCTATGCGACATATTATATGAAACAATCTGGTCATTCCAGTGGCAGTATAGGACTAATTGTCGCCGCTGGTAGTATCATTTCCGTCATTATTCAACCTTGGCTTGGGACTTTGTCTGATAAAGGCGGAGCAAAGCGATTAAAAGAAATTATTCTGATCGTCCTTGGACTGGGTGCAATATTAATGTTTGGCGTGACGATGTTACAATCATCACTTTTAGTCATTACGGTACTTTATATTTTCACCATATCATTATTATTATCTTTGCAGCCACTGATTAACTCATATGTAATAGCAGCGCTTGCAATTGACGGCAACCTCAACTTTGGTATCACGCGTGCGTTTGGATCCATGTCCTTTGCAATTCAATCCAGTATATTAGGTACTTTAGTGGGTCTTTTTTCAAAGCAAATGGTGCCACTAAATGCAATGATTTACTTTATGATTACAGGACTAGCAATTATGTTTTTACCTGTTAGAGCACAGTCTATACATGAAACTGAGGAAGACATAAATTTTGATCAAGGTGCCATCGCATTTTTAAAACGTTACAATGGGTTTTCTCTGATTTTATTAGGGGTTTCGCTCATTTATGCATTTCATACCATTTGCAATGTCTATCTCATCCAAATTATTCAAAATGTAAATGGAAATGAGATGCAGTTCGGTAGAGCGATGACGTTTGCTGCACTTTCAGAGTTACCGACGATGCTTGGCTTCGGACTTTTATTAAAGCGGTTTAAGAGTGGCACCTTATTCATGCTTTCAGGTGTCTTTTTCGTATTTAAAAGTATTTTATTTTTAACGGCTACAAGTGTTCAAATGATTTATATGGCTCAGTTGATGCAGATCGTCTCATTCGCATTATACGTTCCTGCTTCTGTCTCTTATATCCATGATCGAATGAAAAATAAAGATAAGGTGAAGGGACAAAGCTATCTGATTGCATCTACGACTTTTGGCGGCGTCATAGCGAGTATCGGTGGTGGTGTAATCATTGAATTATACAGTGTGAAAGCAATGCTCGTTGGCGGTTTGGTTTTGGCTTCTATTGGAGCTACCTTATTAATCTTAGGTATTATGAAAGATTCTTCAAAAAAAACCTTGAAATTCTCACCATCTGAGGTAAAATAGTACTAACATTATGCGTTGATCAAAGCTAAGGATTAAGCTAGATTATAGAGAACTGATGGTTGGTGTAAATCAGTATCTGGTGATCCGTTCCACTTTGGGAGCAATCGGCGATGAGTCGAAGGGTATGCCCTTTATAGCTGACAATGAGATGGCACTTCGGTGCAATTTGGGTGGCAACGCGGAATCTTCCGTCCCATATACGATGGGATAGGAGGATTTTTTTATCTTAAACCATCGATCAATCATTCGATAGGAGGAAAGAGATGCTAGATATTAAACTGATTAGAACCAATCCTGAGTTGGTGAAGGAAAACATTAAAAAGAAATTTCAAGATCAAAAGCTCGTTCTAGTGGACGAGGTAATTGCGCTTGATACTGAGTTTAGAGCTGCAAAAACGAGAGCAGATGAACTTCGTGGCCAAAGAAATGCAATCAGTAAAGAAATTGGCGGTTACATGGCTAAGGGCATGAAGGAAGAAGCTGAAAAGACAAAAGAAAAAGTGGCTGCAATTGGCAAAGAATTAGCTGATTTAGAGGTTAGGGAAGCAGAACTTGAGGTGCAAATTAAAGAGAGAATGCTCGTTATTCCAAACATCATAGATGACTCAGTCCCTATTGGTAAGGACGATTCAGAAAATGTTGAGGTTCAAAAATATGGCGAACCGATCGTTCCTGATTTTGAAGTGCCTTATCACGTTGAAATCATGGAAAATCTTAAAGGGATTGATTTGGAGAGTGCAAGAAAAACCAGCGGTAATGGCTTCTATTATTTGAGAGGTGATATCGCTAGATTACACTCTGGGATACTCTCTTATGCGAGAGATTTTATGATCGATCGTGGATTTGAGTATTATATTCCGCCGTTTATGATTCGTTCTGAAGTTGTAACTGGGGTTATGAGCTTTACTGAAATGGAAAATATGATGTATAAAATCGAGGGTGAAGATCTTTACCTTATCGGAACCAGTGAACACTCTATGATTGGTAAGTTCATCGATACTCTAATGGAAGAAGAAGAGTTACCACAAGCCTTAACTAGCTATTCTCCTTGTTTTAGAAAAGAAGTTGGCGCGCACGGTATTGAGGAACGTGGTGTTTATAGAATTCACCAGTTTGAAAAACAAGAGATGGTCGTCGTGTGTCAGCCTGAAGAAAGCCCAATGTGGTTTGATAAGCTTTATAACAATACAATTGATTTCTTCAGATCACTAGATATCCCTGTAAGAGCACTTGAATGCTGTTCTGGAGATTTAGCTGATCTAAAAGTTAAAAGCATTGATGTTGAGGCTTGGTCACCTAGACAACAAAAGTACTTTGAGGTAGGAAGCTGCTCTAATTTAGGTGATGCTCAAGCGAGAAGGCTTGGTATAAGAGTGAGAAACAAAGAGCAAGGCAACTACTTTGCGCATACGCTCAACAATACGGTTGTAGCGCCACCAAGAATGTTGATTGCATTCTTAGAAAATAACTTAAGAGAAGATGGCAGTATCTTTATTCCAGAACCGCTTCGTATGTATGTGGGTGGAAAAGAATATTTAAAATAATTCCTGAATTATATCGAATATAAAAAGCATTAACGCTCACAATATATGGCGCACTTAATGTACAGGATTAAAGTTAAAAAGGTGTGACGATTTCTTAAAATGAGAAATGTCACACCTTTTTTATATTTTAATATCGTTCATTATGTTTGAATTGATTATCATCAATCTTTATCATTGATTTAAATTGATTATATCTTTGTTCTTTATGCTTTACCCCTTAACCCATGCTCAAAAAGAGACATAAATTTATTTAATAACTCTAATACTTGATCCTCCCAGTCGTCATCATTAAAATCGATTTCTGTT
>DJWQ01000009.1 GCA_002441045.1 Firmicutes bacterium UBA6226
GGTTGAACAATAATGGGTAAGTTGGTCAGATGCTTTAACTTTTCAACCAATGGTAGCATTTCTGCAATACCAAACGAACAGTTAAACCCTATTGCACTGACACCTAAGTCGCCCAAAGTCACTGCCATACTCTCTACATCTGTTCCAAAGAACGTTCTTCCCGTTGTTTCAAAGCTCATAGTGGTAACAAAAGGCAATTCAGGTACTTCACCTAATGCAAGCACTGCACATCTCAATTCATAAAGATCAGTAAAGGTTTCCAGAATGGCTAAATCACATCCCAATGCCCATCCTTCAACTGCTATATTTTTAAACGCATTGAAAGCCGTTTCATAGTCTAATTTCCCTAAAGGAAATAATAGTTCACCTAAAGGACCGATATCCAGCGCTACCTTAATTACTCTATCACTGCCACTTTCTTCTCTAAAAGCTTTGATCGCTTGATCCGCACATGACTTTGCAGCAGCTAAATAGGTTTTATAATTGTCATACCGGATTGGATTTACACCAAAAGTATTGATGGTTATAACTTCCGCACCCGCTATAAGATGATTTTTATGGATATCAATCACCCAACTTGGATTTTGAACCGATTGAAGCTCAGAGCCTTCGCCGAGTTTCATCCCCTTTTCAATTAAAGCAGAGCCCATTGCACCATCAAAAACACGTGTTTTCTCTCTCAACCAGTTATTAAAGCTAATCTTAGACATTTGTCCTCCTATAAGCGCATTTTATTAGTTTACAATCTTTACAATTCGTTCCACAAGTACGAATTTCTGACTGAAAAGGTCTATGAGAAAGACCAATGATGAAAGTAATCGATTTTTCAGGTAGCATCTGATATTGGTCAGTTAGATAAACACCAATTCTTTTTCTCATTTCAAGTAAGTTGGATATACTTTCTTGTGTCGTTAAAGCTAAATCACCATATCCTGGGCTATATCGCTGAGAGGTATAAAGTGATTCAAGATCCAATTCACCTAAAAGTTCATTTTGAAGATAATCAGCGTAGGCGTCTGCAATCACAGAAGCACATGCATTTAGAACGATCCCTTCAGAAGGTTTAATTAGCATTTTTTTTTCTATCAGCTTTGTTATCTCTGTGCCCAATGTGAGTGCGCCAAGAACAACCTCATGCGCACCCTCCATAAAATGAAACAGATCATTCGACTGGATCAAACCGACACATTGGTTTGAATGGTCTGAAAGTTCGAGTATACCTTCCTGCCCTTTTATCTTAAATCGTCTCGTAACACTTTTAGGCGAAATCACATTAAAACACTCACTCAATTGGCTGTCAATCAGAGCAAGTATCTGATCATTCACTTCCTCTGAAAAGATTTGATTCACTTGTCTATTGCCACCCTTTAAATATCTCAATATTTCATTTTTTGAGACATAAGACTCTAAAAAATGCATGCTTACTCCTTACCTTAAAATACTAACGCCTTATCTCAAAGTCGTTAATATTCCTGACAGATTATCCAAAATTCGTTTCGCTACATAGGGTTTATTCATAACATATAGGTGAATACCATCCACACCTGAACTGAGCAAATCGACGATTTGTTCGCAAGCATACATGATGCCAGCATCTTGAAGCGCTGCTGGTTTATCCTCGTACCGATTCAGTATCTTCTTGAATTTTTCAGGTAGATGAGCACCGCTGATGGCAACCATTCGCTCAATTTGCTTTTTATTCAGTACTGGCATGATGCCCACAGTTATAGGGATATTGATATCGAGGCTTCTTACTTCATCTTTAAACTCATAAAATTTCTCGTTGTCAAAAAACATCTGAGTCACTAAAAAGTCCACCCCTTGATCCACCTTTTGCTTTAAATGAATTAGATCAGTGGTTTTACTTCTAGACTCTACATGACTTTCAGGATAACAGGCAGCGCCTACACCAAACGATCCATTTTGTTTGATAAAATGGACTAAGTCGCCAGCGTATTTGAAGTCTCTTACGATAGGATTTTCAGGCAAATCACCTCTTAATGCCAGCACATTTTCAATTTGATTTTCCTCAAAAACAGATAGGATTCGCTTGATGTCTTCTTTTGTTGCCCCCACACTCGTCAGATGCGCGAGTGCTTCTATGCCATACTCTTTTTTAATTCTAGATGCGAGTTCAAGTGTATCATTGTTTCTCTCGCTGCCCGCTGCGCCATATGTGACACTTATGTAGTCAGGCTTTAGTAATGCAAGAGCATCTATTGTCTGCAGCACAGTTTGGAAATCTCCGTCTCTTTTAGGTGGAAAAATCTCAAATGAAATCGCTGGTTTGCCGCTTGTAAATAGGTTATCAATTTTCATAAAGCCTGCCTTTCTGTCTTAACGTATTTTATAGTTCAAATTCATTGTGAATTGCCATTACCGCCTTTGAATAATCCTCTTGAGGGATGACACACGTGATATTGATATCTGAAGTAGAAACCATATCGATGGCTACACCATTTTGCGCTAAACATCCAAAGACTCTGGAAGCAACACCTGGAGTTGACTTCATACCAACACCAATGATACATACTTTAGCGACCTGTTCATTACCATATACGTCATCAGCTTTTAGTTCTTTACCAAGTCTTTTTGAAAGCGTCAAAGCGCGGTCATATTCTTCTTGCGAAACTGTAAATGAAATCGTAATCCCCTCTTTGTTGATGTAGTTTTGTGTGATAACGTCAACATTGATATTGGCATCTGAAATCGTCTTAAAGATGTAAGCGATATTATTCGCTGTATTTTCAATATTTGCGATGGTTATTTTTGCATTGTTTGTGGTATGTGCAACGCCACGCACTAGAACCTCTTCCATTTTTTCCTCCTCGTCGGTGACATATGTGCCTATGGTATCTGTAAATGATGAACGCAAGTGAATCGGTATATTGTTTTTAGCCGCAAGCTCAACACTTCTAAGGTGTAGCACTTTTGCTCCTGAGCCTGCCATTTCAAGCATTTCATCAAAAGTAATATAATCAATTTTATGTGCATTTGGTACAATCCTAGGATCAGCAGTATAAATCCCATCAACGTCTGTATAAATTTCCACTTCATCTGCATCTAGCGCTACGCCGATTGCCACTGCAGAAGTATCGGAACCACCTCTCCCAAGTGTCGTAATCTCAAGGTCTTTTGTAACCCCTTGGAAGCCTGCTATGATAACAACTTTACCTTCCGAAAGTGCACGGTTGATCTTTGAAGTGTCAATTTCTTCTATCTTAGCTTTGTTGTGATTTTTATCTGTATAAATGCCAACTTGAGCACTTGTAAACGATATTGCGTCCTCACCCAACGCCTTAATTGCCATTGCTAAAAGAGAGATGGAAATTTGCTCACCTGTCGCCAAGATCATATCGAGTTCTCTTCCTGAAGGCTTATCCGTGATTTCTTTCGCTCGGTTCACCAGTTGATCGGTCATGCCTGCTGGTGCAGAGACGACAACGACGACATCATGACCCTTTCGTTTGGTTCCAACCACCTTTTCTGCTACGTTTTTAACACACTCTGAATTTGCCATGGATGTACCACCATATTTTTGTACAATGATGCTCACGAAAATCCTCCTTTCATCGATTTAATCTGAAAATTAAAAAAGTCGCTTTCACATTGAAAGCGACAGAATTAAAGTGTTTCCACTCTCTTATCTCTCATTTCTTTGCGAAATGCAGGAATTGGCACCACGCATCGAATGGGATGCAGGTTGCTGGGCGTCGTCGAGCCTAGTCTCTCGGCCTCTCTGGATAAGGGGATATACAGTTGTCTTGCGAACGAATCCGCATGATGATGTGAAAATATTAATTAATAGTGATATTAACACAATTCATCAGCGCATTCAAGAGTAATTATTCATTTATTTTGTATTTTTTCTCGCACATTACGCTGTTCTTAGACCTTCTTTTTTACTTTTAGGGGTCTTCTCAGGCGTGACATCTTGCTTGTTTAAGATTGCTTGTTCTCCCTCTTCGATAAACTGATTCGAATAGAGTTCATAATAGTGACCCTTTCTTGCCATTAATTCATGATGGTTTCCTTTTTCAATAATCTGTCCTTTTTCGATTACCAAAATTAGATCCGCATTACGAATGGTCGATAGTCTGTGTGCGACGATAAAGCTGGTTCTATTCTCAAGCACTTTGTCAATAGCATGTTGAATTTTTGCCTCTGTTTCTGTATCGATAGAAGAGGTGGCTTCATCTAAGAAGAACAACCTCGGTTTTGAGATAATCGCTCTCGCAAATGAAATGAGTTGCTTTTCACCTGTCGAAAGCATACCGCCGCCTTCTCCGACCTCAGTATCATACCCTTTTTCGAGTTTTGAGATAAACTCGTGTGCATTAACAGTTTTTGCAGCTTCAATTATTTCTTCCTCTGTTGCATCCAGTTTACCATATCGAATGTTTTCTTTTATGGTACCACTGAATAAATGTGGCGATTGAAGTACATAACCGATGTTTGCATGTAACCAGTTTTGTGATCTCTCTTTGTAATCGACACCGTCGATCAAAATTTTACCACCTGTAGGTTCGTAAAAACGACATGCTAGATTGACAATTGTACTTTTACCTGAGCCGGTTTCACCAACTAGTGCAACAGTTTGACCTTTTTTCACCTCTAGGTTGAAATCTTTAAGAATATACTCACCTTCTTTGTAATAGAAGTCAATGTGTTCAAAAGTAACATCGCCATGAATAGATTCCCAATTTTCTCTTTTTTGGTGATAATGATCACCGTACTTGCTAAGTACTGATTCACTTTCCACGATTTCTTCTTTTTCGTTGATAAGCGACATAACGCGCTCTGCAGCTGCTTGTGCACTGATCATCTCAGTGTAAATTCTCGCAAGTTCAAGCACTGGATCAAAGAACATTCTCGCATAAGTTATGAACAATACCAGCTTGCCATATGTTATTAAACTTCCCGCAAGGTAGATGCTACCAAAATAAAGGGTTAAAGCCATACCTATTGCAGAGATAAAGAGCGCTAATGGTAGATACCCTGCCGAAAGTACGCCTGCTCTGACAGAGGTTTTCTTCATGTCAAAGGTCACCTCACCGAATTCTTCACGGTTAAGCTCTTCACGTACTAATGTTTTCGTCGTTCTTGCTCCGACGATACCGTCATTGAACAATCCAGTAATCTTCGAGTTAATCTTTCTTACATTTCTGAAAGAGACCAACATTTTCTTTTCAAAGAAAACACTGATGACTGCTAGTAATGGTACTGTTACCAATGTAACAAGAGCTAATTTCCAGTTAGAGAGCAACATGACGACAGCGATACCAAACATCATGGTGAGTCCCCACACGAGGTCAACTACACCCCATGCTATGGTCTCTGAAATCTTAGAAGCATCTGATGTCGTTCTTGCGATCATCCAACCGATCGCATTTTTATCATAATAGCTAAATGATAGTTTTTGTAGCTTTTCAAAGCTATCTTTACGCATTTTATAAAGCAATCCCATTTCTATCTTTCCAGCTCTTCTAATGAACAGAAAGACGATCAATGCAAGTCCAATAGCAAGTAGACCATAAAAAAGTCCAACCATACCAAGTCCGTCAAGGTTTCTTGGTTCAACAAAATGATCTATTGCATATTGTGTTAACAGCGGAAATGTGATGTCTATTGATGCGAGTCCGATCATGAAAAAACAGAGAATTAGAAAATCCCTTTTAAAGTTTTTAAAGTAGAGGATTAACTCTTTCCATATTGTTTTATCATATTTGAGTTTCATTTCTTTTTGATTTTCCACTTGAATCCTCCTACGATTTAGGCCAAACAGTTATTAGACAACCATTTGTTGTAAATCCCAAATCCTTTTGTATAACCCATCTGTATGAATGAGTGTTTGATGTGTGCCTTCTTGTATGATTTCACCCTCATCAAGTACGATAATATAATCCGCTTCTGCTAAGGTCGCAATTCTATGACTGATAATCAGTGTTGTAATGTCCTTGCTTCTTTGCTTAAGTGCACGCCTAATTTTCATATCTGTCTCTGTATCCACTGCACTGAGTGAATCGTCAAATATTAAAATGCGTTTTGTTTCATCTATGATGGTTCTGGAAATAGCCACACGCTGTTTCTGACCACCTGAAAGTGAAACTCCTTTTTCACCGATTACTGTATCATACCCTTCCTTGAAGGTGATAATATTATCATGGATGGAAGCGATTTTAGCCGCCTCTTCAATTTCTGGTGTTTCATATGCTTTGCTGATAATACCGATATTTTCTTTAACCGTTTTTGCATATAAATAAGGTTCTTGTAAGACTAAGCCGATTTTTCTTCGAATCCACTGCTTTTTTATAGATGCGAGTTCATAATCATCAATCTTTATACTGCCTTCATAATCATAAAGTCTTTGAAGTAAGTGCACCAAGGTTGATTTACCAGAACCAGTCGATCCCAAAATCCCCAGCGTCTTGCCTGACTCGAGTTTAAAATTGATGTTTTTAAGTGCCTCTTTTCCATCTGGATAAGAGAAATTTACATTCTCAAACGTAATTGAACCTTTAATTTCAGGCGCGATTTCTTCTGGTAATTCCACTTCAATTTCTTCATGCAAAATTTCTTCAACCCTTGTAATTGCAACAGTTGTTTTACCAAGTTCACTCAGTAATCGACCGGACTGCTTAACTGGCCAAAGTAGCATTGACTCGTAAGTAATAAAAGCGATTAACGTACCAATCGTTATATCACCTGTGATTACCATTTGAGCACCGACCACTAGAACAACACCACTTTGAAACAGTGTGATCAGGTCGGATGACGACCAGAACATTGCTAAAATTTCTATCAAACGATAGGTTGTCTTTCTATAGTCTTCATTAACCGTTTCAAACTTATCAATTTCGTAATTCTCGCGACCAAAAGCTCTCACGACACGAACACCTGAAAGATTTTCCTGTAATACAGTCGTTAATTTACCTTCAGCTTCATCTGATTTTTTAAACGTCTTTTGAACTTTTGTGAAAAAGACATATGAAAAGATAAAAAGTACTGGAATAAGTGCTACTGCATAAAGTGTTAACCTTAAGTTCAACGAAAGCATGACGCCTATGGATAAAAAGATCATAAATACAATACGAGCAAGATCAACGATCTGAACCCCTAAAAATCTTCTTATGGTTTCAACATCTGATGTACAACGCTGTATCATATCTCCAGTTTCTTTCTTAGTATGATGCTCATAAGTCATATATTGAATTTGCTTGTATAGAGAATTCCTCATATTTTGAGCGATGTTTTCAGCTGCAAAGCTTGAAAGCCATCCTTTGAAAAATAGAAAAATACCTCTTATCAAATTGATTGCAACGATGATCCAAACAACTGCAAGTAAGTTCTTTCCAAACCAATCCATCAGGAACTGTAAGTTTCCTGCGGGAACATCTCCTACTATAGAATCCACAGCATATTTGATGAGGATTGGCGTTGCCAATTGCATGACTGTTGCGACGACGATTGAAAAGATGGCTGCTGCAAATGCAAGCCTATACCCTTTCAAATACTTAAATATGTTTTTCATTTCTACCTCCTTGTGTCTCTGTGGCTCAATACCTGTAAATTAAAATATTCGGACATCGAGTCCTCATATTTTGCCACAACTTAGATTGTGGCTAATTAAAAAAAACCACGATAATCGTGGTTTTATAAAGGTGGACGTTAGATCCCTATAAAGAGATCCCCCTAAATTTACAAATAAAAAACCACAGACATTTGCCTGTGGTTGAATGTACAATCTTTCTTATGTTCAGAAAGGTAATTCTCCGCAGGCTGTAACTTTTTTGCAATTAAAAATAGACGCACTCATAGCGTTAAAGCCACGTAACACGACATTCAGTTGATTCATTCTTGCAGTATTAGTCATCATCATTACAACCTCCTTTTTTTTATTAATCAAACTTTTTGACTAGTTAAGTTTAATCTAGACATAGGATATCTTAATTTTTTTATATGTGCAACAATATTTTACAATTTGTCACATCCTTGTAATATTTCTTATCTTTGACCGTACTTATTGAGATAAAAATCCCTCATAAATCCACAGTCCTCATCGCTGAGTTCCACTGCCCCGCCTATCATTGCGGACAAAAGCGTCGCTTGTGCAGACTTTTCACATATTAATGCAATTTTAATGGTTTCCTTTAGTGTTGGACCTGCAGCGAGCAAGCCATGATTCGCCATGATTACCGCTTGTCTACCTTCAAGTGCTTCGACGACAACTTTACCTAAATCCGTCGATCCAGGAAGGCGATACTCAGAAACCCTTACATTTCCCCCGACAATTTGAACCAAATCCTCACAGGATGCGGGAATCGGTTTTCTTGCAATAGCCATCGCTGTACAGTGCACAGAATGTGTATGTACAATTGCGTTGATATCAGGTCTATTTTTGTAAATTTCCAAATGAAGAGGTAACTCTATAGATGGCTTCATATTGCCATCGATTAAGTTGCCTTCCATATCTACAATTGGAATATTCTCAGGCAGTAGCTTCTCATAGTCCACACCAGTTGGTGTAATTGCAACCAGTTCTTCCCCTGGAATTCTAACACTTAAGTTGCCCCATGTCCCAATGACAAGAGCAGACTTTAAAATGATCAAACTTGTATCAATAATTTCTTTCCTAGCAATTTGATGCTTTAAAGACATAATAGCCTCCTTAAAGGATTATCAATGACTGATCACAGTGACACTTTATATCACTCGACCCTTGCGTTAAAAGTTTAATAAAAAGTTGAGTTAAAGACTCTTTGTTCTTTCCCATCGCTTCATCAATCACATGACCTTCTATTTGTACGCCTTCGACTCCAGTACACCAGTTTGTGAGGATTCCTAAAGCAGAATAACACATACCCAATTCTTTTGCAAGGACGCTCTCAGGCACATTGGTCATGCCCACCACATCACCGCCAAGCTTTTGAAACATTCTGATTTCAGCAGCGGTTTCAAACCTTGGTCCCTCAGTACAAACATAGACCGCTTCACCCTTAAAAGTCATATTCGTTAAAGAAACCGCATTTTTAAATCGATCTATTAAATTTGGACAATAAGGCTGTGTCATCTCCACATGTGCGACTTTTGTGTCACCACCTTCATAAAAGGTCTGAACTCTAGATTTTGTGAAATCTAAAAAATCGTTGATGACGACAACATCACCTGGTTCAAAGGCTGGGTTCATCGAACCCACTGCGCACGTCGCATAAATTTCTTTAACTTCGAGCTGCTTTAAAGCCATCATGTTTGCTCTATAATTGATTTTATGTGGTGGCGCACTATGTCCCTTGCCATGACGCGCCAGGAAGACGATTTCCTGATCTGCCACTCGAATCAAATCGCATTCAACCGCACCATAGATAGTTTCAACGGTTTTCTGTTCAACCTCAGAGTTTAATCCATATATGCCAGTACCGCCAATAATAGCTTTTCTCATCACTTACTCCTCAATTAACTTATCTAATATCGACTGTGTAAAAGGCGGGTATAATATCCCTTTTTCAGTGACAATCGCAGTGATAAACTCATTTGGCGTCACATCAAACGCAGGATTATAGACGTGTATGCCATTAGGTGCAACCTGTTCCTCGCCTACATGCGTCACTTCTCTAGCGTCTCTTAGTTCGATTTCAATGGCCTCACCACTTTGTATGTCCAAATCAAAAGTGGTAGAGGGTGCGACGATATAAAACGGTACATTGTATCTTTTTGCGATAACCGATAACATAAAAGTGCCAATTTTATTTGCTGTATCGCCATTTCTAGCGATTCGATCCGCACCGACAAATATTTTATTAATCTTTCCATCACGAATTAAACTCGCTGCTGCATTATCAGGAATCAGTGTAGCAGGTATTCCTTCTGTCACCAGTTCCCAAGCGGTCAGTCTTGCACCTTGTAATCTCGGTCTGGTTTCATCTGCGAAAACATGAATGTTTTTACCAGTTTCATGTGCCTCTCTGATTACCCCCAGCGCAGTGCCATAGGCAACCGTAGCGAGCGCACCCGTATTGCAGTGCGTTAAAATTTGGTCATTTTTTTCAACTAGGGTATTCCCAAACACTGCCATAGCTTTACATGATGCAGCATCCTCGTTAAAAATCGCATCGGCTTCACTTTTAATCGCTTTTAAAATTTCATCTACTGTACTTGGCTGAATAACAGCAAGCTTTTCCATAATTCGAGAAGTCGCCCACATCAAATTAACTGCAGTTGGTCTACTTGCATCAAGTATGGCTTTTACATCGTATAGCTTGTGTAGTGTTAAATCTTCACCAAGCTCTAACGCACCAATATACATGCCGTATGCTGCAGTTGCTCCAATTGCCGGAGCACCTCTCACCACCATATCCTTGATGGCAAAAATCACCTCTGACAGTGTTTTGCATTCAAAGTAATCCGTTGTGACAGGTAACTTTCTTTGATCCAGTAAAACCAATCTATTTTCTTTAAACTGAATTGCATAAAATGCAGCCATTTTCTCCTCCAAATTCTTCCTGTTAAACTCTTTTAATTAAATCCTTTGCAATTATTGAAGCCTTCCCTTTCACCTCTTGCTCATCAAACGTAAGAATTTGACGATTTTCATAAAGAATTTTCCCATTACACATGACCAAATCCACATCTGAGGCTTGTGCAGAATAGACGAGCATCGAGATCAAATCATGCGTTGGCAAAAGATGAGCTTGGTTATAATCTAANNATCCCAAGAGCCTTTGCGCCATTAATCGTTGCCATTTTAAGCACTTCATACGCTGGAAGTGCTGTAGGATCCTCTAAAACCCCTTTATTCACTAATCCAGCAAGATGCATCTCTTCAAATAAGTTGAGATTGTTATTCGATGAAGCACCATCTGTACCCAGTGCCACATTAATGCCTGCATTAATCATTTTTTGAATGGGAGCAAATCCATTGCCAAGCTTTAAATTACTACTTGGATTATATAAAACACTGGTCCCAGTTTTTCTAAGCAACTCGATGTCCTCATCTGAAACATGCACACAGTGCGCACCACTGGTCTTACCGCCAAGTAGCCCAAGCTCATCCACTTTTTGAATCGGCGATTT
>DJWQ01000105.1 GCA_002441045.1 Firmicutes bacterium UBA6226
ATAATCCAATTAAAATCAGGATACAGCTTTGAATATGTTAATTTTTCTGAAATTACATCTGATGATAATTTTTTAAAATAATAACTGTAGAATATCGATCCATCTCTTTTAATTCCTTCAAGCTCTGTCAGGTAAGGTTGGTTACCTTTAATGTCAGTGATATTCGTAGAAAGCAAAGCGCCCTCGGTATCGATTAAATTGGGATGAATCAATCGTATTGCATAATTATCGCCACCTGAGTAATTGAGGATCTCATTTACCCAGATATAGGAATCATCCGCATAACTTGAATGATGCAGTTCGTCTTTAATTTTATTGATTACAATGGCATCTATCCCTTTTCGCCTCACCCCTATAAAAATACGGTACTGATCTAATGTCACAGTTTCGTATCTTTCATATTCAGATTTCAATCTCATCTGGTTGACTTCCAAATCAAGTGGATAAATTAGGTCGGATTTGTTAGCATAAATCATTGAACCAGTAGGCAAATCTATCATCATTGCATCGATAATATGAACACTGGATTCCGCATTAAAATAAATCCGCATCCATTCTTTGAATGCCTCTTCATCTTCAATCTGATCAATATATGAAAGCGTCTGATCTATAATTTTATTATAGTCAAATCGCGTTTCTTTTCTTAACTCTTCTATTCTTAATACAAGGTTATCAACCGTATCCTTTAAGTAAACTTTCTTTAGATCCAAAAGTCCTTCTGTTCCAGCATCCTTATACACAGCATCAATTTTATTAATCGTCAAATAATAAATAACGCCGATAACGCTACACATTATCAGTACCATAATAATAATTATTATTCTATAATTTAAATTTTCTCTCCTCATAGATACCCCTTTTAAATAGAGCTATCTAATTATTACCTCAATATAAGAAAATTATTCACAAACGTTGATTATCTCTTGTACTGTCTTAAGCCATTTTCTAAGAACTTTTCTATCCATATCTCTTTTAAAATCTCAAGTTCATCCTTATAGTCTTTATCTGGTACATCTTCGTCATATTCTAATTCTTCTAATATCTTAATCTCAAATGCTGATTCACCGAATACCTTCCAGTCAGCAAGCAGTTCTCTATAAGGATGAAATCCACCACGCAATTTAACTTGGTTGCCATTTATTGCTGCTTTTAAATTTGGTGCAGCCTGTATCAACACCTTTGGGTCTTCACTGGGTAAAGTTTTTAAACCTATAAGAAATACGCCCATCGGATGCTGCATCACTTTATAGGCTTCTAGCATTTTTTTTCTATCATTTTTATCCATTTTAGCTCTCCTTATGTACCTTATGATATCACTTCAATAATTAATGATATTATAAGGTTCTGGTCATTTTGATGGTTTAATCTTTTTCAATAACCCATCTCTTTAAGAATTCTAGAAAGTGTTTTTAACCTCTCTGAAATTAGTTCATCATCTTGACTCAAAGCTTGTGCAAATAATTTAATATCCTCTTCTATAAAAGGATTTTCTGTGTCTACGGTCGGGCGTATAGCATCTCCTTGTAAACCTATGGTATCAATCTGTGGATTCTCGGGATCGTATAATTTCTCATGACGATAGGCGTCCATAAAGTATTGCTTTGATCGAGCGATGAGAATTGATAGATCGAGAACCCTATGAATTGGCATTTCTTCTGATTGTCTCGACCACTTTTCACCAGTATATCGCCAAATTTTTGCTGAAATATCCACCTTCCCTCTTTCATTCCACTGCGCTAAACCAAGCGATATGCCTTTGGCATCAGATCCATAAGCAAGCTTGCCATCTACTTTATCGTAATCCTCTACAACAATTACGGGTTTGTGTTTGAGCTGTCTAGGTATTTTCATATGACCTCCATTATAATTTTATATCGTTAATACTCACTGCATGTTAGATTGCTTAACATTTGGGCGACATTCTGATCATAATATCCTCAATTAAAAAGTAATTTAGTAATTTACTAAATTACTAAATTACTAGTAAAATAACACAAATCTTACTTTGTGTCAAATGTCTCATTGAATGGTTGCCATTTTGATGTTATTATGAAAAAAAGTTAGGAGGTAATATGAAGCTTTTACACCAATTAACCGAAAATGAGGTTTCAGCAATCATAGAACTATCGCAGCAATGCACCGCTGTTGATAATGTGATCCATCCCATTCATTATGGCGCGAATATCAACTTGCACCGTGAAATGCCATGTTACCTTATGGTGTATACTGACGATCTACTCATCGGATATCTTAGCATTTTTGCGATTAATGCATTTGAAGGAGAGGTTTGTGTGATCGTGCACCCTAGTTACAGACACAAATCCATTGCCAAAGAGCTCGTCAATAAAGCAAAAAGCATTTTGAAAGAATATAACTACAAGCAACTCCTATATGTCCACAATGGATTTTACAATGAAGGGCTCGATTGGATTAATAAAAAACAGTTGAAACATCACCATACAGAGTACACACTTGCCTTTGACAAAAATACAGAAATCAAAAGAGCCACTCGCTTATTAGTAAGTAAGGCCTCGCCTTCTGATGCATACCGAATCGCTCAAATTAGCGTCAATGCCTTCGAGGATGACTTTGAACCTGCACTGTCCTATGTAAATGCCTGTTTTGAACTGGAAAATAGAACGGTTTATTTGGGAAAACTTAATTATGAACCGATATGTACATTGGTCGTTGGAAATGACAACGGCGAACTCTCAATTAATGGTGTTGCCGTATTAAAGGAGCATCAAGGAAAGGGCTTTGGAAAAGAGTTTATAAATGAAGTGTTACATCAAATTAATGCAAATCATCACGATGTGTTGATAGACGTTGACCATACCAACCTTGGCGCTTATGAGCTCTATAAAAAAATTGGTTTCAAAGAAAAAAGCGTCACAGGCTATTATGTTGAGCCTATTGACGCTTGAAAGTTACAAATCTAAAAATACGGGGTGTCCTGTAATGATATATTCATATGCATCCTCATCTATACCTAATAACTGAGATGCGAACGCAAGTGGTACCATCAATTTTCCTTCATATATAAACGGCGATGCTTCTAGTTTGACAGTATCGTCGTTTTTATCTGTCATCTTATAATTCTTAAGGTTAACCTGATAGTTTTCTGCTTGGTTTTCTGCAAATACAGTTGCAGTTTCCTTGTCATAGGTCACTTCATAGCCTAAATCACTCATTACTGATTTAAATGGCACATAAAGTGCGCCTGAGGTACCAATGATTGCTTCAGAAAGTTTTAAATCAGCAATCTGGACCTCACATCGTTCACTTAAATACAGACTTGGCTTACCCTCGTATCGGTAGACTTCACCGTTTATACTTTCAGCAATTGCTGATGCATAATCCGAATCAATTGCGTCTGTAATATATTTGCCATCTGCATATATTTTATATGGCAGATAACCACTTTGTTTGGTCGCTTCAAGCACTCTAAGTGGAACATATGCAAGATTATGCGCTTCATATTCAGAGCGATAGGTACTGAGCGAGGTTGGAAAACTGAGATCACTCGTGGTTTCTATGGTAAGTGCGGGTTTCAATTTTTGATTTGCAAAATAGCTGGTTGCATAGCCGACTAGAACTTCCCCTTCGCTTGAGGAAGAAGGTTCACTTGGCTTATAGCCCGTAATCTTGGCAACCAAGTTTGCATACCGTGTATTTTCATATAAATAAGTTGGCCCAAGTGCGGTTATCTTGTAATAGATCACTTGTCCCATACTATGAAAGGAGAGGAATGCTCTAAAATCATAGCGGTGCATATAATTGGCAACGAGCTGAGTCTCAAGCTCTGAAAATGGTGTTTCACCCCCATAACCAGCTAATGAAGGCTCTTGATCCTCGCTGGCAGCCCTTAATTCCCACTGATCAATCCAAGTTTGGCTTTCACTGTTAAAATAGCGATCTTCATAGTTTCTGTTTAAATCCACACCACTTAAATTGGATTTTATGCGGTGAAAAAGCTCACCCTCGAATCGACTCATAAAAAGTGATCTTAATTCCAAATCCGATATACTTGAAGTGCCAAATTTTGAGACATCAAAGCCATCGGGATTTACTATCGGAATAAAGTGAATCACACTGGTTTTAAGAAGAGATCTCACATCAACATCTTCAAGTGTCGCATCTATATAATAATCATGTACGTAATCCTCGATCATCTTCAGAACTGCAACCGGATTATAGGTTTCTCTACCATGTGTTCCAGCTTCAACAAGTAGATGTGTTTTTGTAACGTAGTCAAACTCAGACTTCTCAAAAACGCGATAAGAGAGTCTAATGGCATAGATTGGATTGCCCAACTGCGTTTCGCCCAATATTTCAAGCTCTAAAAGATACGGATATTTATCCACCAACTTCTGAGCCAACTCAAATATTTGCGTGGAAGACGCGGTATAGCCCACTTCAAAAGAAATAACTTCATCGAATCCGTATGAAAGCTGTGTAGATACAGTGAATATAACTAAAATAATTAAAAACAATGCTACGTTTTTTTTCAATAGATACCTCTATTCTTATTCAGAATCTTTCTCTAATAGCGCATTGGGATTGTAGTAATTTGGACTCTTTAATGTATAGACAAGTGCGGCACTTTGTTCATTCGTTAATGCAATTGGTTCAATGCCATAATAATGCTCTGAAGCCTCGCGGATGCCATAAGCGCCTTCGCCAAAATATGCGATGTTCACATACATCTCCAAAATATCTATTTTCTCATACTCCCGTTCTAGTTCAAAGGCGACGAACAGCTCAGCAACTTTTCTCTCATATTGCTTTTCAAATGAAAAATACATGTTTTTTGCCAGTTGCTGTGTGATACTACTACCACCTTCAACTTTTGCGCCTGCAAGAAAGTTCTTGATAAAAGCTCTTGCTGTTGAAGACAAATTGATGCCAAAATGTTCATAAAACTTGCGATCTTCAGATGTCACCACTTGAACTAAAAAAGTAGGTGCGATCTCATCTATAGATGCGTAAGATGGATCCGTTTTTAAAGAAGCTACCTTTTCATAAAGTGGTACACCTTTGACAGCGTCCTTATACATTTGATACCCACTTAAAACGATTGGCGTCACTAAAATTAGTGCAACAATGATCAAAATACCTATTAATCTCGTTAAAAATCTCACTCTTTTTTTCATATTAACCCTCTTGCAAACTATGCTTTATGACTCTCAAAGCATTGGTTAAAATAAGTCAAACCCGTTATAAACGGGTTTGAGGTTTAAAGCTTCATTAAATTAAACATTATCATGTTCGATAACGAGCACTTTATCACCCAACTCAATATCGACATTTTCTAGCGCTTTTACTATCGGCTCATTAGAGTTATAAGGAATCTCAAGTAAAACAATCTTATATCCTTCTGAAAGATATTTTAATATATTATTTTGGTACCATTCAAGATAGATACATACTCTTGAGTCTTGGTCAAACTGGCGACCATAAGTACAATAATTTACCAAATCATCTGTTTCATCAATCATTCGAATGCTATATTCACTAATTTTCGCTTCGATTTCTGGTTCAACATCTTTGTAAGCTACAGCTAAAATGGTGTATTTATAATTCATGTCAACCTCCACAAAACTTTCTTAAACTCATATTACCACTTTGTTAAGTTTAAATCAAGCTAGCCGTTCACTCTTCTATAAATAGCATCTGCAATGACTTTACTAACCCTTGATAAGATATAAGTTTCAACTTCTGTATTGGTACGATTGATTTTCACTGAATCAAATCCAACACATCCAATGAGCTTCCCATGACTATACATCGGTATAGCGATGGTACTAATAATCTCATGATCTGTCAAAAGCGTTTTAATCTGATCGGTTTCTGGAAGTGTATTTGCATCTTGAATATAGACCGCCTCACCTTTTAGATGCATTTGAAGATAAGGACTATTGTAATAAAACGGTACATTTTGAAGGCTATTTTTTTTCGGTAATATCCCCGCCTCACACCACTCATGCGTGTTAGTAAAAGTTTGCTGTTCTAAGTCGTAGAGCATCACAAACGCACGATCTGCATAAACTTTCTTCCCGAAGGTTTCTAAAACCGACTCAATTCTTTGATCGAATTTTGAAGCACTTACATCAGAAAGTGCTAAATAGGTTTTCATGATCTGCTTTTCAACTTCATCTCTTAAATCTAACGTTTGATGAAGTGACTCAATTGTTTTTTGAAGTTCAATGTGATCTGTTAACTCAACAAATGATGCTACAAGGTATAACGCCTCACCATCCTCTTGTTCCAAACAGACAAATCTGCCTTCTGTTTTAATAAGACGCTCTTCATCCGTATTAAAGACAACTTCTAAGCTAAATCGATCACCTTTACATGCCTTCTCAAAATTATCCTGGCATAACCATTTTGAATAAGGGTTAATCATTTGCCATAAGCTATTATAGATGATATCATCAGAATTAAGATGCATGCTCTTGAACATCGGATTGATGTACAAAATATTTCCCTTAAGATCGACTATAATAACAGGATCCATTGAAAGCTCACAATATTCAATTAGATTTAGCTTTAAGTTTAAGTTCCCCATTTCGGTCTCCTAGAATTTTGTTTAATGCAAGTTCTATATTCTATTATAAACGAAACCGATTCATTTCTCTACGTTTAATTGATAACCGGCTTAGTAGAACCCATTGCTATTTTAGCTGCTTTATATACAAAGATTGTAATAACTGAATTCGTTAAGGCAGTTGGAATAACGATGCTCGTCACAAGAATACCAAGTGGCGCAGGTAATCCTACAATTAAAAGTGCTGATGTTAAAAAAATCATGCCACTTACAAAGGTACCAATTAAGCCGATGAAAGCTGATTTTACATACTCGTTTTTATAATTTTTAAGCACCTGTACCAATACTAAAATAAGGAATGCTGTAATGAATTTATCAATTAAGTTTGGCAATTGTCCTCCAGGGAAAGTTGTGGTCATTGCAGTTAATATACCGCTTAGAAGCCCTGCCAAAAGTGCATTTTTAAATGTTGGTAAAATCATGATAGCGATGAACATAAACGTTAACATTAAGTCAAACTTCATCCCAAATACACCTGGAACAACTGCATGTAATACAAAGCCCATTGCCAACAAAACTGATGTTAAGATCATACTTTTTAATTTCATAATAAATTCTCCTTTAATTTTAATCGTATTATGGCTATGCCATCCATCATCTAAATCATTTGTAGGTTCGATTTTCTCAATTAGCGTTCACAACATGCAGTCACCCCCTTTACAAAACATATAAAATCTTCGGACATCAAGTCCTCAGATTTAACCACAAGCTAGATTGTGGCTAAATAAAAAAACCGCTTACTCCTTATAACTAAGGAGCAAACGGTTAAGTTCGCGGTACCATCCTTCTTGGAATGTGACATTCCATCTTTATCGGATACAAACATATCCTACCTCGATAACGTGAGGAAACGGCAAAGGCTACTGCTATAAAGGTTCACCTCGCATCTCATAGGGCCATTCACAGTACCTCGATATACCTTCTCCCACCAACAAAGGCTCTCTTTGATATCACAGTAAAGCTACTCTTCCTAATCCATGATTTTGAAAATTTAATTACTCTTTATTATACAGAGTTTTCTGACAATCGCAATCTTTTAATTGTTAACTTTTCGTAATATTTACTGATATGAAATAGTTGCATAATAATGATCCAAATCAAATCCATGTGTCGTAACAGAGGCAATTGATCGATTGAAAACTTGACTTTCAGCTAAAGAGACCTCTAGCGAATCCTCTGCCAATGTCTCTAGCCATCTATGGAAATCATCTACTTTAAGTCCATTTGAAAAGTTAAGATGAATCATCGCTGATTTGACGAGTTCTATTAACAAGGTTTCATTATCTCTTGGCTTCAATCCACGAAGTGCCTTTGAAATCGTTTTTGGTGCTCTACAAAGCTTAGAACTGAACTCATGAAGATAGAAATAAAGACCATAGTTATGAAGCTTACCTGTATTGACATCTATAAACCACAAATCTTTGTCTAATGCTGTCGATGTATAGCCCAAGTATTTCAAAGCTGTCAGGTCATAAAAAATACCCTCACATATTTTTCTCGAACCCAATGGCTTCAAATAGCCCATAACAGATTCAAGCACGATGATAGGCTCCACCCCTTTTTCCTTCTTAAGTACGATGTAACCATGAGTAGAAGTATCAAAGTGATCGACAACATTGGGAATATTTAATTTAAAATAAGTGGTATCAGAAGTCATCAAGAGTGTGATCGAGTCCATAAATATTTTCCGTTTAAGCTTTGTCGTCTCAATCATAACATATTCTTCAGAAACATACATAAAGCCAAGTTCTATCATAACTCTTTTTAAATATTTAAATCTTGCGCATTTTCCATTTTCTTTAACAAGTTCAATACTACGCTTTCTCTTGCTACGCTTAATTTCCTCAGGCTGCTCTGTCTGTGCGTAAGAGGCATTATTATCATATGTTTGTGTTGATTCTGATGGACCAGATGCACTTTTATCTGTACTCGAATGGGATGTATTTTGTTTTTGGCTTGAATTTTGATTGGCAGTAGGTTGTTTTTTATGATTTCTATATATGAGTCTTTCTTTTTCATAAAACTTATTTTGCTCAATTAAAGTAAGTCCCTCTTTATAAAGTGCATTGATTTTGCTCATTATATACAGTGCTTCTTTAACCTCTGAGATATCTGGATGCCATAATTTGGCCAGTGCGCGATACTCTCGTTTTATACCCTTAACTGTAAAAAGCTCAGAGGGCATATCACAGTTCATTATATAGTTTTTATCATTAAACTTTTCTTTTTTATTCATTTAGTCACCATAATTCATTTAGTAAAACCTACTTATGGAATGATTATACAACCCCCTCGCTATAAATTCAACCTGTAGTCCATCACGAAAAAAGCCTCTGATTTTCATCAGAGGCAACATATATCATAAAGGTGGATTATACAGACTTTATTAACCTAACACTTTTACTCTCGCTTCAAGTGGTCCAAACTCTTTCGCATTTACAGCTGCAAGCGGTTTTCCAAATGGCATTTGAGCAATAAGTTTCCATTTTTCAGGTAACGACCAAGCTTTCTTAACATCATTTTCAATCACTTCATTATAGTGTTGTAATGATGCGCCTAAGCCTTCAGAGTCCAATCTTGTCCATATCACATACTGTAGCATACCACTTGATTGTTGTGACCAGACCGGGAAATTGTCTTTGTATAAACTAAACTGCTCTTGTAACCCTTCTACAACTGCTTGATCTTCAAAGAATAAAACAGTTCCGTAACCAGATTTAAAAGCGTTCATTTTATCATTAGTCGGCGCAAACGCATCTGCTGGTACGATTTTTCTTAAATTCTCTCTTGTTAACTCCCATAATGCATCATGTTCATCGCCTAATAATAATACCACTCTTGCACTTTGTGAGTTAAATGCCGATGGTACATATTTTACTGCATGCTCTACTAAATCTTTTAAAGCTTCATCGCTTATAGATACTTCTTTACCAATTGCATAGTGCGATCTTCTCGCTTCAACTGCTTCATTAAATGATTTTTTCATAACGTGTTCTCCTTTTTCGAATTATATCATTAATTAGTGATAAAAGTTTTTTAAAAAAAGTGCATCTGCACTTTTTATCACTAGTTTCTTTCTTGAAATCAATATATCACTAATTAGTATTAACGTCAATTAGGAAAAATACAAATTCACGAATTGTTCAATTGTCGTTCAAAAGCTATTCATGATTTAAATTTGAGGTATAATGACACATAACATCAAATCATTGACATTGGTTCCTGTCGGGCCACTGATTATCAAATCACCTGCCTCCAGCAATGCTGGGTAGGCATCAAAATTTTCTATTGCTCCTATAAGATCAAATCCTCTACGCCTTAGTCTACTAGCCGTTTTTGAATCGACTAGCCCTCCAGCTGCATCCGTTGGACCATCTGTTCCATCAGAGGCTTGTGCTAAAAAATAAACGCAGTCATCGCCATCAATCATCTGACTAACCATTAAAGCAGTATGTTGGCTTCTGCCACCTTTACCACTTCCCGAAACCTTCAAGGTCATTTCACCACCATAGATTAAACAAAACCTTTTTCTAGATTGATTTGACAGTTCTTTGTAATATTCGATATCCTTCATAAGCAAATCCACAAAATCATCTACTGATAGCTGTAATTGCGACTCTCGTATAATGCCATCATAACCAAACTGACTTGCAAACGTGGCTGCAAATGAACACATAGCTTCTACACTTCCAACCAGATGTGTTTCAACCTCTACTGATGGCTTAAATGACGGTACTCTAAGCTGTAATTTTGTCTCTAGTCTATTGATAACGGTTTTAGGTAAATTGATATGATACTTGTTTAGTATACCTTTAACTCGTTCTGAACTGATCTCCTCTGGGTATAATGGTCCTGAGGCAATTGATACTAGTGGATTACCAACAACATCCGATAAGACAAATGCGACAATTTTAGAACAACCACAAAACTTCAAAAATTCTCCGCCTTTAACCTCAGAAAGCAACTTACGGATCATGTTGATTTCTTCAATATTAGCACCTGAATGAATCAGTCCCCAATTGATTTTTTTTAAGTCCTCTAAAGAAACGCCTTCAATAGGCAGTTCAAATAACGCCGAACCACCACCTGAGATTAAAAATATGAGTGTATCGGATGGTTTTAAGTTCTTTGCCAATGCAATCGCCTCATGTGTCGCATCAAGCGCTGCCTCATCTATAACAGGATGATCTGCTTCAAATATTCGAAATTGGGGTATAGGCCCTTCTGAATGACCATATTTTGTAATGACGATGCCGTCTGTGACCTGACCTTCAAGATAATCATAGAGTGCTTTTGCCATCCGCCAAGCGGCTTTACCGATACCAATGACGTAAGGCTTAGTATTAAATTTCACTTCCTTCAGGGCAGCTTCAACTGCTCTGTCTGGTAATACTTTCTCTATACTCATTGAAGCAATTTTTAAAAGCTCATCTCTAATGGTTGTCATCTAAAATACTCCCTATTGATTGATTTATTTTACTAAAATATTTACATTTATTATGTATCTCTAATACTAAAATTTAGATATGCTGAAACTATCTACTACTCCTATTTTATCACTTAAACATCCGATTGTATCTGAAAGGAGCCCATAATGTCCGAACTAAATTTCCCATCCGTTCAAGAAGTTGAACAAATCCTTAGTGAAATTATCGACGAAATACCAGACCCATTTTTCGAAGGCCTCAATGGTGGCATCATTTTAATCGAATCACCAAAATCTCATCCACAAAGTCAAGCGCAATTACCACTCTATATTATGGGAGAGTATGTCACAAACGCTCTTGGAAAGCAAATCAAAATCTATTATGGTTCATTCAAGAAAGTACATCCAAATGCGAGTCTTGAAAGCTTACGCGCACTATTAAAGCATACTTTGATTCATGAGTTTACCCATCATCTTGAGTACCGCGCTGGTCTTAGAAATCTAGAAATCCAAGACGCAAAAGATTTGCAACGCTATAAGAGCAATTTAAAAGGCTAATTCATCAAATTTCTTTGTGAATTAGCCTGACTTTCTGCGAACAACCCAACTGATTTAATTAACGTATATTTTTGCATACTGCTTCAACATCTTTTTGATTAATCACCATTGATGGTTGTGAAAAGGTTGCTGCTGATAAAACTAAAAATGAAATGAATCCCATAGCTTTTTTCATATCTATTGTCCTCCTAAAATATAATATTTTAAGCCATACCCAGTTGTGGTTGTTCAGTACAACTTTGGCATGTTTCTTGCTTATACGTTATTATAGCATTATTGTATCATTTGTGAAGTGGTCTTATGCAAAATCTATGTTAAGATTTCATAACTAAATTAGAGGAATTTAGGGATTTTAACCACTTTTTTAGGACCAAGTATTGTTAATAGTACATAACCCCAAATTCTTGGAATCTATTAAGAAAATTTTTTGTTACTTAAGATCGAATTGTGATAAGATAATTATAAAACGACAACCTTTCATAGGAGACAAAAGAAATGCATACAGAAAGAACCATTTTTTATAAAATGAAATCTCGGTTTGTCATCTACATAGTTATTATTCTACTCGGGTTTACTGCTATCGTGAGTCTGTCCAATTACACAGGAAATGTGTTAAAAGATAATGCTCAAATTATTTCAGTACTTGCCAAACAAAGAATGTTAACACAAGCACTTGCAAAAGATGCCTACAAAATTTCAGTGCTTGAAGAAACACGGAAGCAATCGACTGATTCTGTTACAAAGCAAAATTTAATGGGTCAGATTGAAGACGCTAAGCAATTATTGCATAACAACAGTCTCGCTTACGAATCGGTTTATGACGATCTCGTGAAAGGCGTAGTAACCACAGATTCTGGTGAAGTTTTTAAAGTTTCCAGCAACACGCTTAGTAAGATTAAACCCGAGATTCAGGATTACTTAATGATTTGGACTAGCTTTAAATCATCTATTGAAACGATACTTAACAGTGATGTAAATGAGAGCATTGTAAGTGCGCTCGCTTATATTGACGAAGAAAATTTAAATCTATTAAATGCTTCTGAACAAATTCTTGATGCCTTTGAAACTCGAATGATTGAGCATTATGAAATTTATCAGTTTATAAGCCTTATATTATTATTTGTCACCATCGCAATTGCGGCTTTACTGATGTACGCGATGTACGACGATCAGTTCAAAGCACTTAATATCTTCTATAGTAAATTTGAAAAACTGGGAATGGGACGTCTTAAACATCAAACAAAGTCTGTCAATAACTTCTCTGAAGAAGTTCAACAGATGGTTGATGGTTTTTCAGAAACATTGGACTTGACTGAGAAAATTAATTCCAACCAATCCTTCTCAGAAACACTCAAATATATATTCAATTCCTTTAACCATTACTTGCCATATACTTATATCGGCATTGCACTTCTAAGCGATACAACGCCTAAAACCGTTATCGCATCATATGGCATCGGGCAGACACAGCACGCAGGTCTCGCCGAAGAATTACTTGGTTATGAAGCCATATTAGATGATACAAGCCTAGGTCAGATTATGAATCTTAGAGAACCACGTATAATTAATGATATGGACCTTTACTTCGAGACGAGACCAGTGAACCCATACAGTAAAATTGTAATGGATTTTGGTATATGTTCTTCAGTAACATTACCTTTAAGTGCTAATGGCATTCCTCTTGGGTTTATCTTTTTTTCAAGCGATCAAAAAAATGTTTATGAACGGCATCACATCGAGTTTTTAAAAATCATTAGCAATTCAATCGCACTTTCTTTTCAGAAGAACATCTTTATGGATGAACTTTTGTACTCAAGCGTCCTCGCTTTAGCGAAGTTAAGCGAAGCCAGAGATGAAGATACGGGTGAGCATTTGGTGAGAATGGCTAATTATGTTGAGCTAATCGCTAACGAGCTTAAAGCGGAAGAAAAATACCAAAGCGTTTTGACCCGAGAGTACGTGGATAACTTAGTGAAGTTTTCGCCTATGCACGATATTGGCAAAGTGGGAATCCCAGACCATATTCTTTTAAAACCTGCCAAGTTGACTATTGAAGAGTTTGAAGTTATGAAAACGCATACCGTTTATGGTGCTAATGTTTTAAAAGAAGCTGAAAATAACATAAACAGAAGAGGTCGAAGTTTATTTACAATGGGGATTGAAATCGCCCTTAATCACCACGAAAAATTTGACGGATCAGGTTATCCGAATGGTTTTAGTGGAGATGAGATACCACTGAGTGCAAGGATTGTGGCAGTTGCAGATGTCTTTGATGCATTGATGTCTAAAAGACCTTATAAAGAACCTTTTACCTTTGATGAAACTATGAAAATTATAATAGGAGGAAAAGGCAAACATTTCGACCCAATGATAGTCGATGCTTTAGAAAGAGTGTTTTCAAAAGAAAAAAGTCTAACACCTTTACACACAACGAGTTGACTATCATCTGAACGATTAATTACGAAGGATTTGCATAATAGAAAAACCTGTAAAAATGAACTGCACCCCACTAATTGACGAATAAATGGGGGGCAGTTCATTCTTACAGGTTTTCTTAATGATTCCTTTGTTAGTATAATTTTTTCAGAAGCATTCTCTATGTCTGATGCATATTCTCAAATTTATATTATGACTCAATATCAGAAGCGAACTTTTCAATTTCTTCAATTGCTAGGCCTAGCTGCGGCTTGCTCTCTGCTAATATTTTTTTCATCATCCATTTATAGATTGGATTTAATTTTTGTAAATGCACATCGCCACCCAACTGAACAACAAACTTTGCATGGTCAAATAATTTAGGAGAAACTTGCTTCTTTAGCAAATCAATACCCTCTTGGCCCCTTGCAAGACCACATACATATAGGTACATCTCTTTGTTTATAAGCTCGTTTGTATTTTTCTCAACAAACTGTCTAAAAGGTCTAGCCGGTTGTCCCATATACAGTGGTGTCCCAATCACGACTTTGTCATAAAGGCTCAGATCTACCTGATGCTGTTTCTTAAGATCAATTAGATCCACTGCTTCGGTTTTCATAAACCCTTTTATCTTATAAGCACATTCTTCTGTATTACCTGTTTTTGATGCATAAGCAATCAACACTCTCATACAAGTTCCCCCTAAACCTTTTCTTTCATTATATGCATTTTATACAGTACGGTAAAGTAGAAATCTTCGGACATCGAGTCCTCTGATTTTGNNTTTTGCCACAACCAAGTTTGTGGCTAAATAAAAAAAGTCTTAGGATGTGATCCTAAGACTTTAATCGTAATTCGTTTAACAAAATTACTTGAGTTTGCCAGCTTTTATAGCAGCATTTAACGCATCCACTTGGTCTTGGTAATTTGCTTTGTTGATTTTGTGCCATAAGTCTGCCCCTTTAACATTGATTCTTTCAGGAACAAACACAGGATCAAGACCAGCTTTCTTTTGTAGCTCATAGTCTTTTAAGGTTGCAAGACCCGGCTTGGTTAATAATAAGATTACGATAACGTTAAACCATGCCATTGCACCAACTGCAGCAGAGCCAAAGTTCCAAACCACGTCTACTGAAGAAACAGCACCAACAAATACCATAACGACGATGATTAATCTAGACGCTAAAATTGAGTACTTATAACCATTACCATTAGAATTTTTTCTAAAAATGTAACCGATACTTGAGTCAGTATAGAATGCGTATGCTAGAACTGTTGTTAATGTAAAGAAGAACAACGCTAATGCAACGAAACCACCACCAACACCAGGTATAAACGTATTAACCGCTTCTTGTGTAAAGTTACTTTTTTCAACGCCAGGCAATAATTGTGTTATAAAGGCACCATCTGGAGCGATTACGTTGTAAGCGCCAGTTGCTAAAATCATAACTGCAGTTGCAGTACACACAAATAAGGTATCTACATAAACAGAAAACGCTTGTACCAAGCCTTGTTTTGCAGGGTGAGATACTTCAGCAGCACCAGCAGCTTGAGCACCTGTTCCTTGACCCGCTTCGTTAGAGAAGATGCCTCTTTTAACCCCCCAAGCTACCGCTTGCCCGAATACAGCACCATAAACGGCATTGAGATTAAATGCTGAAGAGAAAATCATACCGAAAACATCACCAATTTTTGTAATATTAACCGCTAGAATGATTAACGCTAATACAATGTAAGCGATTGCCATGAATGGAACTATCATTTCAGCAACTCTAGCAATACGCTTTCCACCACCGAAAACAACATAAGCAATAATTACAGTATAAATCAAACCAATGATCCATGGTGCAATCCCGAATGAAAGATTACCAGCTTGTGCAAATGCATTTGTTTGAATACCAGGCAACATAATACCACATGAAATAATTGTTAAAATTGCAAATGCAATACCTAAAGGTCTAGATTTTAAACCTTTTTCGATATAGTAAGCTGGACCACCTCTATATTCTCCATGGATTTCTTCTTTCCATACTTGTGCTAAAGCCGATTCGATATAAGCTGATCCTGCACCTAAAAATGCAATTGCCCACATCCAAAATACTGCTCCAGGACCACCGAAGAAAATGGCAGATGCAACACCAGTAATATTACCAGTACCAACACGACCACCTAACGCCATGGCGAAACCTTGGAACGATGAAACACCACTCTTTGAAGCTTTTCCACCTAAGAGCTGTTTTACCATGTCTTTGACTAATCTGAGTTGTGGGAATTTCATTAAAATCGAAAAATAAATTCCCGCTGCTAGACACAAATAAATCATTATTTGTCCCCAAAAAAATCCGTCAAGCGTTGCAGATAAATTTAAAAGACCCTCCATACCTACTATTTCCTCCCAATTTTTTGTAATCTTTAAAATATTTTAATAGTTACAAATATTTAATGTATTGTAACATTCCGTTAACAACTTTGTCAAATGAAATACCCGAAAAAAATAAACTATATATCTTGTTTTTTTGTTAAGAACAATTCAATACCATTATTGCATACAAGCATTCAAAAATTAAGTATTTCCAAGTTTTTATCAATTCTAAATTTATGTTTTTATTTTTGTTATTTTAACAGATGCAAAAGACTAATTGAAAGCATTTCTCTGTTATCCACACATCATTTTCAAATACTTGAAAATAAAAAAAACTATATGTTACAAATTTGCAACATATAGCGCACCAATATTTTCTCAATTAATTAATCACTTTTGTCATTCTGATATCTGAATGCCATTTTCCAAAGTTAAAGACAAAATTAGATATGGTTGCTATCGGTTGATAGCCAACTTTTTATATAAGCGAATGGCTTTTTCATTGTACTCAAACACACCAAGTTCTATGATACCTGCACTTAATTTTCGAGCTTCAACTTCGATAAATTCCATTATTTGAACCCCTAAGCCAACACCTCTAAACTCAGCAACACCAATAACGATACTGATCCATGCCACATTATCCTGATTAGACACCAGATGGTCAAAATGCATATCTATACTAAATTCTGCAACAGGAGATTGATCCACCATGACGACGTAAGTATGCTTATAAGGCTTATCCATTAAGCTTGCCATCAACTCTATGGCATGGACTTTTGGATAGTCTTCTTCACTAAACCTCGGGGTTGTAAAGGGTCTTATATCAGGATCATTTGACCACTTTGCAAATAAATTGAACATATCTATTTCGCCAAAGTCAACTTCTCTATAAGTAATCTCCATGATGCCTCCATAAATATAATATATTAAATCATGCCTTAATTAAGTTGTAGCAATCAACTTATTTATATTTGCACTTTCATTTTATTTTCAGTTTTTATTGCTATATTTATGAAAAGACATCTTAAAGGAGGTTAAATATGAAATTTATAT
>DJWQ01000147.1 GCA_002441045.1 Firmicutes bacterium UBA6226
TTAGTAGAACTTACAGGTAAAGTTTTTGCTTGATCGATTTGTGAAATATGTGCGGTTAACTTGCTTCTAAAATAATCATCATCAAATGGCTTTAAGATGTAGTCATTTGCGCCAACGCGTATCGCTTTAACAAATGATTTTCTAGTGTTCAAACTTGTGGCGATTATTACGACAAGGTTTGGATTGATATCTCTCAATTTTCCGATTAACTCAAATCCATCTTCAGGACCTAAGTTAACGTCTATTATGATCATATCCAAAACAGATTGTAGATTCCCTACTCTATTTATGGCTTCATACATTGTAGAGGCACTTACAATTTCAACTGGTACATTTTCAAGAATCTTTTTTATCCGGTACGCAGTTGTTGCATTGATATCGACTACCATTATATGAGTCATTTGCCCTCCCATTGGTTAACTATTTCTTTCTTCTTCTATTTTTTAACTGACCTTCTTCTAAGCCTTCGTATCCTTTTGAAG
Source organism: Firmicutes bacterium UBA6226 (assembly GCA_002441045.1). The sequence goes on from DJWQ01000147.1 coordinate 483, forward strand.
AAAGTTTTCGCTCAATATCCTCTTCAAGTAGTGTTTTTATTAACACGCAAACTGGAACGCCTAAAAACATACCTACGATACCAAATGCAGCACCGCCAACGGTTACTGCGACTATAATCCAAAATGCAGAAACGCCAACAGAATCGCCTAATATAAAAGGTCCTATGACAAGTCCATCTAATTGTTGAATCGCAAGTACAAGTAGTAAAATATAGACAACACTAATAGGGTGTGTTGGATTAGCAATTAATGTAATCACACCAGCTGGTATTGCACCTAAAAATGGGCCGAAATATGGAATCATATTTGTAATACCAATGATGAGTGCAATGATCATCGCGTATTCGAAATGGAAAAAAGTAAATACGAAATAGGATAAAAAACCAATAATTGTACTATCTATGAATTTTCCGATGACAAAATCTTTGAAAATTGTATCGCTTTTTCTTGAAATATAGAATATCCAATTGACTTGCTTATCATTGAAATATGCAAAGATCATTCGTTTAATTCTTGCGACCAAATCTTTTTTCTCTGCTAACATATAGATCGCTATAACAAGTGCAATAATAAAGGAGATTAAGCCAGATGTAATTTGTTGGAGTTGGGTGACTATGAGCAGTACAGCTGAACCAGTAAAATTTGTTATCTTTTGTAAGAATGGTGTGAGCGTGTCAATTAAAGTTTGCTGAAGCTGCTTTAGATAGACATTATTAAAATCTATTCGGTTTAAAAACGAAAAATCAAAAGAATTCTTATAGTCTATTGCTGAAATGGCCTTTATTAGTGATGCTACAGCATCTACGATACCTGGAATTACAACAACGCCTAATAATCCTATCAAAGATATAAAAATTGAAAAAGTAATAATAATGGCAATAAAACGTGGCAGATGCACTTTGTTTTCAAAGAATCTGACGATGTAATCCAAAAAATACGCCAGTATAAAAGCCAGTAAAACAGGAGAAATTGCCGCTGTGATAATCGTTAAGAGATCCGTTTTGGTCATAATGATAATGATTAATGTCGCAATAATAATAAGTTTTGCAAATGTTGTTGAGCGAATTTCTTTTAGATTCATACTACTCTCCTACCCATAGGGCATCATGATTTTTAGTTAATTCCATTATATCCGATTTAAGTCGTAATTTGTATTAAAATAAGGTTTTAATAGTAAAATGAGTTTTAAGTCTTATATCACTGTAAAATGGTTTATCTGAGTAGAGAATAAATTGTTACAGAAGAAGTTCAAAAAAGCAAAAATAGGTTGTCATAATAAAATTATGACAACCCACCTGATAATATTCAAAATTAATTTAATAATCTGAATTACTTGTTCCGCTGTTTGTTGCAATCTCAACTGATGCTGAAGCACCAATTCGAGTAGCGCCTGCATCTACCATTGCTTTAGCAGTTGCATAATCTCTAACGCCACCAGAAGCCTTAACTTCTAATGCATCACCAACCGTTTTTTTCATAAGTGCAACATCTTCAGCAGTAGCACCACCAGTGCTAAAACCAGTAGATGTCTTTACAAACTGAGCACCAGCTTCTTTTGATAATTCACTTGCTTTAACAATTTCTTCTTTAGTTAATAGACAAGTTTCAAGAATTACCTTTAAGATTGCTTTACCTTTGATTGCATCAACGACTGCGGCAATATCATTCTTTACAAAATCATATTTTTGATCTTTTAAAGCAGATACATTAAGAACCATGTCGATCTCATTTGCTCCGTCTTCTACAGCCTTTTTTGCTTCATAAGCTTTCATTTCAGTTGTGTTGGCACCCAGTGGAAAACCAATAACTGAAGTTACTTTTACATCTGTCCCCTTAAGCTCTTTAGCTACTAAAGGAACAAAGTATGGATTGACACAAACTGAGAAAAATCCATATTCTTTTGCTTCGTCACAAACTTTTATAACATCAGCATCTGTTACATTTGGTTTTAAAATCGTATGATCAATCATTTTAGCAATATTCATAGAATCACCTCTTCTTTGATTTCAGTTCAATCATACTTGATACTTACCCAATCGTCAAATAAGAAACCTATTTTTTATAATAAGTTTACAACGAAATTATTTAGAATAGACTGACTCTTTTAATGTTGCGATGTAAGGTAAATTTCTATATCTCTCAGCAAAATCGATACCATAGCCTACGATAAATTCGTCTGGAATTTCGAATCCGACGTATTTCACATCTAGTTTCGCAATTCTTCTTTCAGGTTTATCAAGTAATGTACAGATTTCTAAGCTCTTAGGTCCTCTAGAATGGAAATTTTCTGTAAGATATTTTAAAGTTAATCCAGTATCAATTATATCTTCAACAATCAACACATGTTTGCCTTCGATGCTAAAATCCAAGTCTTTTAAAATTTTTACGACACCAGAACTTTCTGTAGAATGTCCATAACTAGAAGCTGCAATAAAATCAATTTGTATAGGGAAACTAATTTCTCTCATAAGGTCGCACATAAATACGTTCGCACCTTTTAGAACGCCTACCAATAAGAGTTCTTTGTCCTTATAATCAGCAGAGATTTGATCTGCTATTGCTTTTACACGTTCTTTAAGTTGAACTTCAGAATATAGTACTGACTTAACATCGTTTTTCATGATACACTCCTTAATTTGCAAATAATATAATCACAAACTATATAATATCACAAAAACTACCTTATAAATATAAATTCTTTTTCACCTAATTGGATAATATCACCATTGACAATTGGTGCATTTTCTCTGATTTGTATGCCATTGATCCAAGTACCGTTTTTAGACTCAAGATCTTTTACTTTAAACGTTGCGTTTTCCTTATATATAACACAGTGCTTTCTACTAATTGAGTTTTCTATAATCTGAACATTAGATGTATCATCACGGCCAATGACGTTGGACTCGAAATATAATTTGTAAAATTTTTGAGGGTTTGATTTATCCATAAGCATAGAGTTGCTTGAGGGATGCTTTGTAATACCAACTGTAGGTTTGTCTTTTGATTTTATTCTTTCTTTACGCGTAAATCGATTAAACCATATAGGTTCTTTTTGTGGATTAGAGTATTTAACAAACCAGTCTGCAATAGATTTAGGTGTACTCGGTATAATCTTTAATTTTTCTAGTGGTAAGGCTGTTTCGCAGTTTATAAAAAGAAAGTACATTAGTTGATCTAATTTAGTTTCTGTTTTTAATAAATCAACTGGTAGATAGCAAAACATAAAGTGATTTTGTATACCGTTATAGTAGATTTGCTCTGGTACATATATAATATTTTGGAAATCAAGCAAATGATGCTCTAATACATCTTCTAGGTTAGCTAAGTCAGTGATTAATTGTGACATAAGATTAATAGTAAAAATGCCTGAATTCATAAGTTGTGTTATTGATAATAAAGACCCGTCAATATGCCAATTGAGTTGTGATATTTCACCACTTCCAACTAATTTTAGTTCAATTGGAAGCAAAGATTTTAAGTTTGTTTTTTGAATCATGTCCTTTTCAAAGGTGTTAATTTTCGAGGACAGATAGTATTGCGATTCCATGATTAATTAAATAAGCTGTCTATATCATTATTTTCACTAATACCTTGAGTGATTTTAGTGAAGAAATCGACAGCAAATGTCTTAAATAAAAAGGCTAACCCAATCAAAACGGCAATTATGATTACGATCTCAATGGTTCCCATCCCCTTTTCATTTTTATAGAATCGATTAAATTGAGTTACTATGTAGTTCGGTAATAATTTAAACATGTTATTCTCCTTTATAATATTAGTAATATTGGTGTGATGACTACTGTAATGACACTGATTAAGGATAATATTAAAATAAATGTCAGCTGAACGGTAACTTTTTCCGACTTGATTTTTGCATTAACCGAAAGGTTTATCCATAACTCATCGTGAAATTTTTCTAATGCGGATGCAGCGGTCTGAGAGCCAGTTTTCTTTAATTGTGAGATGAGTCTCGTAAAACGCCAAATTTCTTTGTCATCTCTTTCAAAGGCGTACCGATTAAAAAGTTCAATATAATTTGAAGAAATTCTTTTATGAACATTAAAGGTTTCATCCATGTTAAATGTTTCAAACGCTTGTTTTAAGGAATTTTCTAAACTTACTCCGGTTTCATAAGTGATAATAAATTCTTGAATCAAGCTTGGGAGATGTTTATCTAACAAGGTTTTCTTTTTTGAAGCTTTTGATAATCCAAACCATGTGTCAATTATTTGATTTTTTTCATCTAACCAAGTTTTAAGTCTGTTGATTGAGTTCACCTCCTTATACATTGATTACAAATCAAACTTAAACTTCAAAAGTAACGATTTTCTTAGCAATCAAATTCATTATCAAAAGTAAAGCAAATGCAAATGTCATCGTAATTCGACCGACTAAAGTACCATACATGATGTCTAAATAGCCTCTAGAAGTACTATCTATAAACAAAATTATAAAAATTGGCGCTAAACTCAGAATGTTTTGTTCAAGTGTCTTTTGATATAAGATACTCTTTACCTCATTTTTCACTTTATATTTCATGTGAAGCTTATCTAAAGTTACATTGGTGATTCGATTTAGATTTGCGCCAGATACTTTTGCGGTTCTAATCATCTTAATGTAAAGTTCACATTCCGAGATCGGATAAAATGAATAAAGGAGTTGATAGATTTTCTCTCTTTCTATACCAATTTGGATAGCGTTATTGAGTTGATGGATACATTTAGCTGAATAGTTTTGCTCGAAGTTAATATCTTTACTTAATGAAGCAATCGCAGCTTCAAAGCCATAACCAAGTGAAAGATTGGTATTGATCAGATTTAGAAAATCAATAAAATGGTCTAAATAGTAGGAAGCCATATTCTTTTCATATCGATTTGTGCTTTTTAGCAGTACTACAAACACTAGAATCGTCAAGAAACATAAAACCCAGCTCTTCCAAAATGCCCATGCGCTCAGCAGATAAAAGGAGAGATCTAGTACATAACGCATATAATCTATGTTTCTATAATTTTTATATGAAGATTTGATTCTGACAGTATCTTTCAACCTAATCACTTTTGTGAATGCGTGATTAAACTTTCTTTTAATTTGACTTATCATAATTTTGAAATCTCCTGAGTTTCGTTTTATTTTTGATAAAGGACAATAAATCAATGCATTTGACTTGATTAAAATCAGATAGCTTATAAATCACGTTGACTGAATAATCTGCTGGTGTTTTAAGAAGTTCACAAATTTCAGTGATACAACGTTTTCCATCGGGTAATTTTTCAACAAAAATTATAAAGTCAATTGCTGAGATAATTTGTCTTCTAATCAATGAAGCATTAATATCACTATGACTACAAGCAATTACTTCAAGTCGAACCAGCATATCTAAGGCAGAATTTGAATGTCCTGTAGATAAAGAGCCATCGTGACCAGTGTTCATTGCTTGAAGCATATCGATTATTTCTTCACCACGTACTTCACCAACTATGATTCTGTCGGGTCGCATTCTAAGCGCATTTTTTATCAAGTGACTTGTGCTAACATTTGCTTCATTTTTAGAGAGGCGCGTCTCAAGTGATACTAAATTTTTATGGTTTAATAATTTTAATTCAGCAGCATCTTCAATGGTTATAATCCTTTCATCTGTTGGAATATAATCTGATAAACAATTTAATAAGGTTGTCTTACCTGAGCCTGTACTACCACATACAAACAAATTGTACTTTGATTTTATGATTTTAGACATAAATAGAGCTACTTCTGAGTCAAACATCTCATTATTGATTAAGTCCTGTGTTCGAATGAGAGCTTTTTTGAATTTTCTTATGGTGACTATAGGTCCGTTTAGAGCAATTGGATCTAAAACCACATTTACTCTAGAGCCATCTTTTAATCTTGCGTCTAACGTAGGATGTGTTAGATTAACCTCCCGTCCAACCTCATTAGCGACTTTATAGATGAGCTGCATCAATTGATCATGTGAAAAATATTTAATTTCTGAAAGATGCAAAAGACCATTGGACTCATAGAATATGCTATTTAAACCATTAATCATAATTTCTGTAATTTCAGGATTATCCAATAAAGGTTGTATAATACCATAACCAAACAATTCTTGTTTTAAATATTGAAGGAGTACTTTCTTTTCATGTAAGCCTAGATGAGATTCTAGATCAACTCGATGGTTGAGAAAATGATTTAGAGATTCGTCATCATTACCAATTGAAGCTTCTAAAATCTCTAACTTAAGTTTTTCAACAAGTTCGTTTGCAATCACAATATATAATCTCCTCTCCTCTAATAATGACTTCAATAACCTTTGGGTTCTTGTAACCTTCATCAAGCACCAATTCTCTTGTTTTATCTTTGGAAACAGTGATAAGAAAATTCGTGATTTCTAAAATATAAAAATCAAGTTGACCTTTAAGTGGAAAACTAAACACCATAGTATTGCCTCTTTTTCTTGTTGATTCAATTAAACTAAGGATTTCTGAACTTGGCTCAAATCTCAAATCGCTAATGTTATTGATGACATATAAGATTTCTTTACTTTGAAGAATTGGTCCGTCATTCATACTCCATTGAAATAATGAAAACTTTGAATCAGGGTTAAAGTTAAGACAGAATATATATTCAATTGAAAATTTCTCAGCGATACGATACATTTGCATCTCAGTTAAGGTCATCACTTCGGTACTGGTACAAAAATATAATGGGAAAAATTGATCTGAAATTAAGCTTTTTATACGCTCGATACTCTGATATTTTGAAATGACGCGATAATCATCATCAGACTCACCGAGAATTATAACATTTTCATCGATTAAGTTTAATTCCCTGATCAATTCTCTATCATTGTCATCTACAACCAAAATGTCATCGTTCTGAAGCTTTTCAATGGTCTCAATCGAGATTAATGACAAATTAACAACTGACATTTTTATTTTGTTGTACAGTTTTTCTGTATAGCTGTTTTTAAGGAAATAGATCATATCGACTCCGAAATGTAAAATAATGGATATTGTCATTATACTTCCATATAATGGTAAAAGCAATACAAAAAATAAAAAACACCCTTCGATGCTTCAAAGGGTGTTGCTACTAAAATTAACTTATTTTTTCCCATATGGGAATTTTTTTCTGTAGATTTTTTCATTCTTATTCCAAATAAAATGGCCATAAATGGTACCAAATATTACAAAGAATAAAATGGCTATAACCGCTTGAATAAAGTCGTATTTGACACTTTCTTTAACAAAGAAATTTAAAACAATCATAATCGCAGAATAGATTAAGAAAGTTGGTAAACCCCATGTAATTGCACCAAATCTCAATACAAATTTTAATTTACCATTTTCTCTACTTTGCGGCCAAGTATCATAGATTAATTTTTCGTTTTCAGCTTCTCTCATTTTTTGTTTGGTTGCTCGATCCACTGTATTTTCTTTCTTTTGAAACATTTATGCCTCCAACGTTGAATTAGACTGGATGCGTTTTCTCTTCCTTATCTACTAAATCAGAATCGATTTTGTATTTTTGCGCTTGTCTGAATTTAAAATAATCTTCAGCAACATTCGGGAAAAGAATGTATGATAAGACATCCTCGTCCTCTTCAATATACTCTTTTATCTTTTCTCTTTCAAGTGCAATTACTGGTTTTAGTAAATCTGCAGGTCTACAAGTGATCACTTCTTCATTACCAATAATTTTTTTGATAATCTCATCCTTAATCTCTACGGTTGGACGACCATACATACCACGAACGTATTCTTTGATTTCTTTTGGAACCATTTTATATCTCTCGCCAGTGATGACGTTTAGAACCGCTTGAGTGCCAACCATTTGGCTTGTAGGAGTTACAAGTGGTGGATAACCTAAATCTTCCCGAACTCTTGGGACTTCCTTTAATACTTCTTCGTATTTATCTAAAGCGTTTTGAGCCTTTAATTGAGATACTAGATTTGATAGCATACCACCTGGTACTTGATAAACTAATGTGTTAATATCTACACCGAGCATTTTAGGGTCTAATAAACCTGAATCGATTGCTTTTTCACGGATGGGTGTAAAGTATTGCGTAATTTTATCAAGTTTGTTTAAGCTAAGACCTGTATCAAATGGCGAACCAGAAAGAGCAGCAACCATTGGTTCTGTTGCTGGCTGTGAGGTACCAAGTGCAAATGGCGAGATCGCAGTATCGATAATATCGACACCAGCTTCAATCGCTTTTAAATAAGTCATTGATGCTAGCCCACTGGTGTAGTGTGAATGTATTTCTAATGGAACTTGGATATTTGACTTTAACGCCTTTACTAATTTCTCAGCTTCATAAGGTGTTAATAAGCCAGACATATCTTTGATACAGATTGAGTCTGCTCCAAGTGATTCCATATCCTTCGCCAGTGCAACATACTTTTCAATGGTATGTGCTGGACTTATCGTGTATGAAATTGCTGCTTGCGCATGTGCACCTTCTTTTTTTGTCGTTAATAAAGCCGTTTCTAAGTTTCTAATATCGTTCAATGCGTCAAAAATTCGAATAATATCAATACCATTGGCAATTGATTTTTTTACAAATTCAGAAACAACATCATCTGGATAATGCTTGTATCCTAAAAGATTTTGTCCTCTTAAAAGCATTTGTAGTTTAGTATTTTTAACATGCTTTCTAATTAATCTTAGTCTTTCCCATGGATTTTCATTTAAATATCTTAATGATGCATCAAAAGTTGCACCGCCCCAGCATTCCAAGGCGTAATAACCCACCGCATCCAAATCTTCTAAAATTGGGATCATTTCATTTGTTTTAAGTCTAGTCGCAATTAAGGATTGGTGAGCATCTCTTAAAATTGTCTCAGTAATTTTTATAGTGGCCATAATGAACCCTCCTACGCTTATTCATCAAAAGTTTAACATTTGTACATATAACTGTACAGGAGAATGGAAAAGTGATAGACTAATCTTGGTTAATTAAATAAATATATTTTGAATTAGACTTAATATAATTAGGGAGTTTAACATGGATTTAACAGATCTTCGAATTCTAAAGATACTTCAGCAAGAAGCTCGTGTTTCAATGAAAGAGCTTGGACAGCGCGTTAACCTTACCTCACCTGCCGTTTCAGAGCGTATAAGGCGTCTTGAGGAAAATGGCGTAATAGAAGGTTATACAGCAGTTATTAACCCTAAAAAGCTTCAACTACATGTAGAGGCTTATATTCACGTTGCCATGAAGGTCAGTTCACATGAACGGTTTAAAAAGTTGGCCTACGATGAAAGAGAAATTGTAGAATGCCATCATGTGACTGGTGAGGATTGTATGACCGTTCGTGTCGTATGTGAGGATACCCATAAGCTCGAAGCATTGCTCGATAAAATTCAAAGAATTGGCGATACAAGAACCTCAATTATCCTATCAAGTCCTTTAAAGAGAAAGCCAATTGTTCCTTATAACGAAGAACTTTAAGCATACTGGCATTATTGTATACTATATTATTGAAGGAATTATTACTAAGTGTTTCACAAATATAAACTTAAACTTACAAAACAATAAAATTATGTATTTTAGTATAAATGATGATTTAACACAAGCGAATTTGTGACTCAATAAAAAAAATCCCCTAGCTACACTAGAGGAAATAGGGGGGAAATATATAATAGACTATGAAGAAATCGTCTTCTCAAGTCTATCGACTATATACCCCCACTCTTTTTAATTATTCATTTAAATTAGAAAATAAAGTGAAATTTTTATAGTTCCACATGAAAGCCCGTAAAAGCATAAAATACCTTTTGCGGGAATTTTATTTTTAGTCTAAAATAACCGTCTATTCCAGTACAATGATTGATGTAAAACGCTTTAATTCCAAAGTGTTTCAGTTGCATTAGGTACTGATCTAAATGTCGTAATAATTCACCGCTGAAATGCATGCCACCAAAGACATAATCTATGGGCTGGTGTGCATTTTTTTCATATGCAGTCTTTAAAATATTGAGGATTCCTTTGTGAGAGCAACCTGTAAATAAGAAGGTACGCTTCCCTTCGTGTAACAATAAAAACAACTCGTCGTTAAAAGGATCTTGAATGAGATTCATCGTATCTTTAACAAAAAATCTAGAGGTATCGACGAGGTCGTGTGTGTAGGTGTGTATCTCTGTTATGATTTCAATATTATCTGTAAGCTTAGTATCCTTTTCAATCAAAATAAACTCATTTGGATATTCTTGAATTGGTTTTTTGAGTTTGAATCCAATAAAATGTTCGACGTTATCTCGAAGCGAAAGTTTTTCACTAAACGCTTTGGGTTTTAGATAAATTTTTGCAGTATGGTTGACTTCTAAGAAAGCTTCAAGGCCTCCGCAATGATCGTAATGACCATGACTTAAAACCACGTAATCTACATCGGTTAAATCTTCTGCCATATACATGGCATTGTTAATTAGTGCTGATGTTTGACCCGTGTCAAAAAGAATTTTTTTTGAACCAATTTTTATTAAGAATGAAGAACCATGTTCTCCAATTAAACCTTCACCATAAACCAAATTGTCGACCAGTGTGACTAATTCCATAGTATTCTCCTACTTCATAAAGATTCCGATATTTTTTTTAGATGAATTATTGCGGTTTCCTCATCTATGCCATTGGCTGAGATTTCAATATTACTAAGTGTCGGAATAGCCAAGGCTAAAACACTAAAAATTGATTTTAGGTTAACGGATGTGTCTAAATACTTAAGTGTTATATCACTTTCGAATTGCATTGCCTCTTGAACTAGCTTAGAGACAGGTCTCGCATGAAACCCAACAGGATCATTCACTATAAATTTAAACGATTGCATCCTTCACCCCTTAAACTAAATTAATCCATAAAAGTTTGACTTGACTGCCAATCTACTTCACCATTTCCCAAAAGCCTATATTGAAGTATTGAGTGCCCTGAAATATGACCATCCTCAAAATAAGCATATACAAATTTGTCATCCAGTACAATTGAAAATTCTGGATACCATCTCATCGTACCTCCGAGAACACCTTCTGTAGGAATTAACTCAGGATGATCTGTCAGTGTATTTAAAAACTGTTGAACATCAGAAAAACCGTTTGCATTAAATTGACTTACCAAATAATCAGGATAATGATATGTGTTGCCCTCAAGTGCATTGAGTTGCGTTTTTAACTCAGTAATTTGTGCTTCATAATCAGATGCAGATTGTGCTAGCTGACCAATAAGGGATTCTTTCTCACTGTTTAAAGTGTCATTGCTTAGATTGAGTTCTTCAATCGTTTTATTAAGTGTATTTATTTCATCGTTTGAACTATTTAAGTCACGATTTAAATTAGCGGAATATAATGTAAGACTCACTAGAATCAAAATTGAAACTACAAGAGTAACAATTAGCCAAAGTGATTGTGCTTTAATCTTTTCAATCCATTGTGTCATAATAACCTCCTTATGCTATGATTATAGTCCTAGTTTAACATAATATAGTTTTAAAAGAAGGCTATGATATGGGTTGTAATATAGATTTAATCTACTTTCCTTCACCCTTTGGATCTAGTGCATCACGCAATCCCTCACCCAGTAGATTAATGCTAATAATTGTCAATGATATAAAGGTAACCGGGTAAAACCACATCCAATAATATCCTGCTGTTACCAAGCTTTCGCCACGAATATTAGGAATAAGATTACCCCATGTTGCAATCCCAGCTGGAAAACCCATACCGACAAATGATAATGTTAGTTCAAGTAAAATTGCGTTTGCGATAATACCTGTTGTAGATGCGACGATTACCCCGATGGTGTTGGGTAATAAATGTCTAAAAACACGACTATGTGTTTTTAAACCTAAGACCTCAGTTGCTTTAATATATTCTAATTCTTTAATAGAAAGAATTTCACCGCGAATCATTCGAGCCAATTTAGGGTAACTTAAAAAACCATATATGATCATCGTAAAAATCATACGCTTCATTGGAGTTACATTGAAGGCAAAAACTGCAGTAAATGCTATAATCATTGGCAGCAATGGAAGCACGTATATAAACTCTGAAATACGCATTAGCAAACGATCAATCCATTTGCCAAAGTAACCGGCAAAGATTCCGACTATAGTCCCAAAAATTAAAGTGACAGATGCAGAGAGTGTAGCGAGGGCAAGTGAAATTCTACCGCCCTCCATAATTTTAGTCATCATATCAAATCCAAGGCGGTCAGTTCCAAAAGGATGACTTAAACTTGGTTTTTTATACCTTAAAACAACGTTGATGACATCATTGGGATATGGTGAAAAGTAGGGTCCAATATAAGTAAAGGCAATAATTAAAAGTAATATAATACCGCCTAAGAGTGCGAGCTTATTTGTATAAAATCTTCTAATTGATTGTTTCCAAGGGGATTCAGTCATATTTACCTCCTACTCTACTTTTATTCTTGGATCTGCAACACCATATAATAAATCAGCAAGCAGGTTTCCCAAAATTGAAGCAACTGAGAAAAACAAGATAAACATAGAAATCATAGAAGCATCACGTCGATAAACTGCAGCTAAAAATTCAAGCCCAATACCTGGCCATGAAAAGATTGCCTCTACAAAGATGTTACCAACAAAAAGCGTTGGAAACAACACACCAAATAATGAGATAACAGGAATTAATGCGTTTCTAAAGGCATGTCGATAGATGACGACTCTTTCTTTCAGACCCTTAGATCGTGCTGTTCGAATATAGTCGTGATGAATAACCTCTACCATAGCGTTACGAACATATCGTGAAACTGTGCCAAGTTCAACTAAGGTCAGTGTCATAACTGGTAAAATCATGTGATGTAGGACATCTAAAATTTCAGCCTGTTTGCTTTCATAGCCTTTTACAACAGAAAGTACAGAGTGCATCCCTGTGGCGGGTGTCACCCCCAATTTAACCGCAAATAGTCGCATTAGATATAAACCAATGAAAAAAGAAGGCAAAGAAACGAGAATTAATGTAGAGGTGGTCATGACGCGATCGAACAAACCATTCTTGTGAACGGCAGATCTAACCCCTATTGGAATAGAAAGTAAAAACGTTAAAATAAGTGCAATTGAGTTTATCATAAATGTGTGCCAGATCAGATTTGGAACAATTTCGATCACAGGTGCACGATAGTAAAGTGAGATACCAAAATCACCTCTAGCAACGTCGGATATCCAATCGAGATAACGGTTATACCAAGGCTTATCAAATTCAAGTAGAGATCTCATCTGACGGATTTGTTCATAGGAAGGTCTTGGTGTTCCCTCCGGTAAAGAATTGATGTAAGCAGAAAGCTCATCGCCTGGCATGGCATCGACGATGATAAATACGACAATAGTCATCGCAATTAATAAGGGCAAGGTGTGTAGAATTCTTTTGAGAATGACTTTTAGCATGTTTCCCCCTTTGTTGTGAGTCAAAATTTAGTATGAGAGTGACACATGGTAGTATTTGTATATGTAAAAACCAGTTGAAACAACTGGTTATAAAGCTTTAATATCTGAGATCGTCTCTGTTACAGGCGGTTCTTTTTTTATAGATTTTGTTTTAATTAAGTCTTTGATAACTTCACCTGCAATTATCAACCCTGCCACAGAAGGCACAAATGCGATTGAGCCAGGAACTTGCCTTCTAGTGCTACAATTTCTTTGAACATCTTTAGGACAAATACAGTTGCTTTTACAACTTGATTCTTCCTTTTCGATAGGCTTCATCGCAGGTTCTTGAGAGTATACCACTTTGAGTTTTTTTATACCTCTTGCTTTTAACTCGCGTCTCATAACTTTAGCAAGTGGACAAACAGATGTTTTATATATGTCTGTTACTTCAAACCGCGTTGGGTCAAGTTTGTTGCCAGCCCCCATGCTACTCATAATCGGAACGTCTGCTTGGTTTGCCAGTTCAATGAGTAAAAGTTTAGAGGACACAGTATCTATCGCATCTATAATATAATCGAACTTTGTAAAATCAATTTCAGCAGCCGTTTCCGCTCCAAAGAAACATCTGTGGTCATAGACAGTCGCATCGGGATTGATCTCTAAAATTCTTTCTTTCATAACTTCTACTTTAACCCTACCAACTGTTTTACGTGTAGCGATTAGCTGTCTGTTGATGTTGGTTAAGCATACTTTATCATCATCGTAGAGATAGAAGGTACCAACACCACTTCTTGCGAGCGCTTCCACTGAAAATGAACCGACGCCACCGACACCGAATATTGCGACGGATGCATCTTTTAATTTATCTATACCGTCTTCCCCTATTAATAATTCTGTTCTTGAAAACTGATTTAACACTAATTTTCCTCCTAATGATACTTACATGACTATATAAAAGAGTCCTCAGTTAGAGGACTCTTCATTAATGATTCAATTATTAACTACGTGTGAATTCTTAACTTCTCAATTCTGTTTCGATCAACTTCTTCAACTACAAATCGGATCCCTTCATATTCAATTACTTCATTGACTTCAGGTATATATCCAAATTCGCCGACGATAAAGCCACCGATTGAATCAAAGTCTTCTGATTCGATATGAACCCCAATTAGTTCGTTCAATTCATCGATGCGTGTACTACCTTCTACGATATACTCATCTTCCTTGATCACTTCAATATCCTTTTCGTGATCGTCGTATTCGTCTCTGATATCGCCAACGATTTCTTCGATAAGATCTTCCATCGTTACAATACCAGCAGTACCACCGTACTCATCTAAAACGATAGCCATAGGGATTCTTTTTAATCTAAGCTCTTGGAAAAGCTCAGTTGTCTTTTTAAATTCAAATGTGAAATGCGGTTCACGCATATAGTCTTGAATGACAAATTCGGTATTCTCATTTGCCTTAAAGATGAGGTCCTTAATATAAAGGATCCCAATAATGTTATCAGTTGTTTCTTGGTAAATTGGAATTCTTGAGAACTGCTCGGCTCTGAAGGTTTCGATGATTTTTTCATAACTGACACCAACTTCCAGTGAGATCATATCCGTTCTTGGTGTCATCACGTCCTTAACTTGTGCATCACCAAATTCGAACACGTTATAAATCATCTGTTTTTCTTCAACTTCTAAAACCCCTTCTTCGTGGCTAACAGTTACAATCGTCTTAAGTTCATCTTCTGTAATAAATGGTTGTGAGCTTGCAGGCTTACCACCTAACAAACGAATTAAGCCATTTGTAAGTAACAAAAGAACAAATACAATTGGATTAAAAAGCACGACAAAAAAGTTGATAATACCGGCAATTTTAAGAGATATAAACTCTGAATGCTGTGTCGCAAGTGATTTTGGCGTAATTTCACCGAAAATGAGGACTAACAAAGTCATAATTCCAGTCGCAACTCCAACGCCGGCACTGCCTACATAATGAATTGCTAAAGACGTTGCCAGTGCGGATGCACCGATATTAACGATGTTATTTCCTACAAGGATTGACCCCAATAACTTGTTAGGGTTTTCAACCAATCGATTGACGACAGCGGCACCTTTGACTTTTTCCTCCATCAAGTGCCTGATTCTGATTTTACTGAGTGACATTAATGCTGTTTCCGATGCTGAGAAAAATGCGGACATCCCAATCAACACCGCTAATAGTATAAACTGCCAACTCGCGCCTGCTTCCAAAAAAAACCACACTCCTAATTAAATAAATATTTTTGTTGTTACCTCATAAATTTCGATTTGAGGTAATAGTTAGTTTTATACTCGTAAATTATAACATATCTCTACAGTAAAATACAACAAAATGAGTGAGGTCAATACTTGAATAAAATCCAGCGACAACTTTCGAGCTCATATTTAATAACAATCGTTCGAAGCATCTCCTGAATCACGCACTGACAAGTGAATACAAACATCTTATTACCCGCCAATTTTTCAAATTCTCGGGTAATGACCTTATCTATTTTAATCACCTGTGGTGTTCTCGCTTCATCTATAATTCGAAATCTGACTGGGTTTGGATACCCTTGCTGATCGAACCAACAGAGCACATCGATTTCTTTTCTAACAACCTTCATATGTCTTACTACTTTCTAAAATATTAATTTCAGTTTCCCAAAACGCCAGCGATAAAAAATTACAAAATGCTACTCATAAGTGGAAAGTCATCTTCCCCTACACCACCCGTCATAGGTTTTATGCCACTTCCGATAAAACTACCACGCATAATTGCCTTGGGCTCAAATCGACCTCTTAGCTCATCAATCACGCGATCTAAACGGTTGTTTTTCTGCGCGGCATATTCATCAAAAAGATGCAGCTGTACAAAATCATTTTCGCAAAATTCAGAAACGCGAACGCCTAAGTGACGTATAGGTGTTCCATCCCAAATTTCATCAAATAGCTTCTTTGCATAACCATAGATCTCGGAGGTGTGATCTGTGGGAATCTCAAATTTCTTTTGATGCCCAGAACTGTTAAACTCATGTGTCTTGTAGCTTACACTGACAAGCCTTGCTAGGTATTGACTATCTCTGAGACGCATCGCCACCATTTCAGAGAGACTTAAAAGCATGAGATGGGCTTCCTTTCGACTGTCTATATCATATGGAATGGTCGAAGAATTGCCAATACTCTTAATCGCCAGCCGATTGCTCTTCTTAACCTCTGAGTTTTCGATGCCGTTGGCATAATTCCAAATCAACACCCCGTGAGATTTAAGTGCTGTCTTTAAAACCTCTAGATCATAATTTGCTAAATCGCCTATGGTCTCTATGCCTAAAAAGTGTAGCTTAGGCACAGTTGCCCGCCCAACCATAAAGAGCTCTTCCACTGGAAGTGGCCACATCTTAGCGGCAATTTCTTCAGGAAAAAGTGTCGTTACAGCATCTGGTTTTTTTAGATCACTTGCAACCTTTGCCAGTAGCTTGTTAGATGATACACCTATACTCACGGTGAAACCAAGCTCTTTTTTTATCCGTTCTCTAATGACATGTGCCGTTTCTATTGGATCGCCAAACAGTGCCACCATATCCGTAAAATCTACGAAGCACTCATCAATGCTGTATCTTTGAATCTGAGCAGAGTATTCACTTATGAGTTCAATTAACGCGTTGCTTGACCTTAGGTAAAGATCATAATGCGGTGGAACAACTGTCAAAAAAGGACACTTTTGAAAGGCTGCCATCAGGCTTTCCCCAGTTTGAATTTTATAGGGCTTTGCTGGTATGCTCTTTGCTAAAATAATGCCATGACGCTTAACGGGATCGCCACCAACCGCAGAAGGAATCGTTCTCAAATCTAATTCATCGCCTTGCTGAAGTCGATAGACGGCCTCCCAGGAAAGATAGGCACTATTGACGTCTATATGAAAGATTATTTTTCCCATGCGATCCCCCTTTCTAAAGAGAGAAAAATTTTAAAGACGTATGCCCTGTAACTGAGATAACTTTCCGAATGCGGGTGTACGAAAAAGAAATGACAGAAAACAGAACATACGTTTGATTTAATTATACAGAACATATGTTCTTTTGTAAAGTATAAAAAAACACACCTATAAAAGATGTGTTTCGAAAAGTCTTATTTTTTTGAAATATGCATTTTTACTCGACCTGAGTTGTCAGTATCAGAAGCGTTGCTACTTGCTGAGCCACCTTCTTGTTCGATTTTAAATCTGCAGCGATCGCAATATTTGCCGAATCCGATCTTCGTACCACAGCGTTGACAATGATTGCCTTCGCGGATGGTATTTAAAGTTAAGCGGCCTTCATCGACGTATTTCATAATCTCTCTAATGGTGATGTCCATGCCCATCTCTGCCATGAGATCGATAATGCCTTGAGGTGATATATCTGGATTATCATAAACCAAATCTCTCGCCATGAGGAATTTATCGCGTTCAGGATCACCTGAGCTTTTGAATTTTCTAGTTGTGATTCGACAAGATGAGCAAAGCGTATTGCCGTCATCTCCAAAAAAACGACCACACTTTTCGCATTTAATGAGCATGTTGTCCTCCTACGAATGAATTGATAATATATTAAGATGAATCTTTGTATATAATTGTGAAAAGAGCTTTAATTTCCCTTCGTTATTTTATTATATATAAAATTTTTGGTTTTGTGAATTAAAAAGTATGAAGAAATCTGCTAAAATACTTATGTAACTATGATTTGGAGTGGATAAAATGCAAAATAGAACAAAGCGTGAATTAGGTATAGCCCTTAAAAATTTGATGACGAAGAAATCCCTTGAGCACATCACTGTAAAAGAGCTTGTCACCGTGTGTAACGTAAATAGACAAACCTTTTATTATCACTTTCAAGACATCTACGAGCTATTAGGCTGGATCTATAAATCCGAAGCACTTGGCGCCATCGATGCCTTTAAAACCTATGAGACCTGGCAGCTGGGTTTTCTTAAAATATTTCAGTATGTAGAAGCCAATCGCGATTTTTGCCTCTGTACGGTGAACTCACTAGGACGTGATCACCTTGAAAAGTTCCTTTATAGCCTCACCTATGACCTTTTAATTGGGGTTGTAGAAGAAGTCGCTGAAGGCTTTCTGATTTCTGAGGATGACAAGTCCTTTATCGCCAAGTTTTATACCTATGGATTTGTGGCGCTGATGCTTGAATGGCTCAAATCAGGCGCAAAAGAAGCACCCGCGGTAATTATCGATAAACTGGACAAGCTGATTAACGGTGAAATCGGTCGGGCTATAGAAAAGTATACAAAGTCTTAAAAATGAAATATATGGAAATACGTTCCTCGGATTTAGACAAACATGTGAAAATGTCATAACATTAGACATTTCACCTTGTTTGTCTATTTTTATGCGGTTTTAACTGATGTACCTTATTATTAGAAATTGCGATTTAATCAAAAGAGACCATGTCGCAAATCAGATTAGAATAAGGAGAAAAACATGAAAAAAGAAGCTTTAGAAAACGTTTATTTCGTCGGCGGTGGTTTGGCATCACTTGCAGGCGCAACTTACTTAATCAGAGATTTTGGAATTAAAGGCGAACAAATTCACATCTTAGAAAGCTTACCGATATTAGGTGGTAGCAACGATGGCGCTGGCGATGCTGTAAATGGTTTTATCTGTCGTGGTGGTCGTATGTTAAACGAAGAAACCTATGAAAACACATGGGAATTGCTCAGCACCATCCCTTCACTTGACCGACCTGAAATGAGTTTGTGTGAAGAAATTCTCGCATTCGATCACGAAAATCCAACGCATGCAAACGCACGCTTAATCGATAAAGACGGTGAAATCATAGATGTAATGTCTATGGGATTCGATATGGCGGATCGCATGGCTCTTGGCAAACTCATGATTACACCTGAAGAAAAAATCCAAATGTTAAAAATATCAGATTGGTTCGCAAAAACGCCACATTTCTTTGAAACGAACTTTTGGTATATGTGGCAGACCACATTTGCTTTTCAAAAATGGTCAAGCTTGATCGAATTTAAACGCTATATGCAACGTATGGTCTTTGAATTTTCTCGCATACAAACATTAGAAGGTGTTACGAGAACCCCTTATAATCAATACGATTCCATCATTCACCCTATGAAGGTTTACCTCGAAGAAAAAGGTGTGGATTTTAGCTTAAAATGCACTGTGATTGACCTTGAGTTCGCAGATCATGACGGCATTACCGTAACGGGTATCCGATATAAAGATGCTGAAAAAGAAGGTGTTATTAAACTGGGTGTAAACGATATCTGTATTGCAACCAACGGTAGCATGACAGATAACGCAACCCTTGGTAGCTTTAAAGAACCAGCACCGTTTGTTCCACAAACACCGCTTTCAGGTACATTTTGGAGAAACATTGCAGCTAAAAAGCAAGGTCTTGGTAATCCTGAATCCTTTTTTGGAAATCCAACTGAGACCAATTGGGAATCTTTTACTGTAACAATGAGAGGAAACGATCTACTCAAAAAGATTGAAAAATACTCTAGAAATAAACCAGGCAGTGGCGCATTGATGACCTTTAAAGAATCAAGCTGGTTGATGTCTATCGTCGTTGCCAAACAGCCACACTTTAAAAATCAACCTGAAGACGTTACCATTTTCTGGGGATACGGACTCTATACAGACAAACTCGGTGACTATGTAAAAAAACCAATGAAAGATTGTACTGGCGAAGAAATCCTAATTGAACTCCTCCACCATCTTCACATGGAAGATGAGATAAATGAAATTATGGGTTCAGTCATTAACGTGATTCCATGTATGATGCCATATATTATCTCTATGTTCCAACCAAGAGCAATTAAAGATCGTCCAGAAGTAGTTCCTGCAGGTTCAACTAACTTTGCCATGATCAGCCAGTTTGTAGAAATCCCTGAGGATATGGTATTTACAGAAGAGTTTTCTATTAGAGCAGCAAGAATTGCAGTCTACACACTTCTTGAAAGCTCAAGAAAAATAAATCCAGTAACCCCACATCACTATGATGTGCGCACGCTTCTCAAGGCGCTTAATACAAGCTTTAGATAAATAAAATCAAAACTGTGACAAATTAAACCCCCTAAAACTGTAAAACAGAATTGGGGGGTAAATTTTTGATGAATTATAATTATAGTTCGATTTTAAATAATTGACACTATGAACTATTAATATCTTACAGGATCTATTAATCTCTTAAAAGAACAAAAGTAACATTTGTTTTATAGATCCCTGCACTGGTGGCAGCAAATGGATGACCTGTCACCTCAAACTTATAGGCTGAATTGTCAGGTAACACCAAACTTAAAACTGAAAATTGACCTGTAAGTGGAACGACGATTTCACCATCGCTATTGGACACTAGATTATGAGTTACTTCACTAAACTGATCTTCAACTGTAATTGCAATTCCATTCATTGGATTGCCATTTTGATCTTTCAAAATAATCGTTAAAAACTCACTAGGTTGAACGACGCCATTTGCCACATCCACATCAGAAACTTCCTCGATAGGTGTCACAAGCGCATCATCCGCCCATTCACCGTATTGATAAGCGCCATCGACATACGTATAAGTACCGAGTCCATGGAACTTACCATCTAACCAATAGCCTTCATAATTTTCATTATCGCTCCAAATATAAAGCCCATAACCATTAAAAAAGCCATTTGCATATTGACCGATATAAAGATCACCATTTGCAAACTGTGTCATACCACTGCCGCTTAAATGTGTACCATCAAATTCGCCGGTGTAAATATCACCATTTGCATAATAGATGTTGAAAAAAGAACCTGTTAAATAAACCGCTACTGGCGTATTGACGATTAACGTGATGCGACTAGAATAAGCATCTTCTTCTGCACCGCTTGCCACAAATCTAGATAATGTCATAACGTCGGAAGCATCCTTCATTACCAACGCTTTAGCAAGGAGTTCAAAAATATCTGAACGAATTAATGAAGCATTTCCAGAAGTGGGAATCGTAAGCTTTAATCCGTACTCAGCTTCCACTTGCAGCGAAGCTGAATTATATACTAACCCTTCTGGTACAAAACCAAGCGCTTTTATAATAAAAATACTCGCCTGATTATAATTGATTGGATCACTGACACCAAAGATACCACTACCTTTACCGGCAGTTATTCCCTTTTCATAAGCAAATTCTACATACTTATAAGCCCAGTGATTCGTCGGCACATCTTTGAAGGTTGGCGTCTCAGGTGCTATATAAGCTTCAAATGCTTCTGGATAAAACTTACTAATAATAGCGATCATTTCAGCACGATTAAGTGCCTTGTCAGACATCAGATCACCATCATAACCTGTGATAATACCGATATCAAATAGCACATCACCATAAGTATCCTGTGGCTCATCCGCTGCAAAAGTAAAATTAGAAAAAGCAAATACTAAAATTAAAGTAAAGAAGATCCCTTTTCCTAAAACAGATTTTTTATTAAAAAAATGACTTCCAGAATTATTTATTTTATTATTAATAATCATAAGGCCTCCGTTTATCTGGTTATTGATTATAACTAGTTTAACAGATACCCATTATCTATGTCCTATTAACGGAAAAATAGTAACAATTACGCAATCAAATTGTGATGTATATGATATCTCTTTGTAATATTAATCATTGGTTTGGTCGCCATCACCACTAATTGGAATCACATCCCCTAGATAGGTTGGCAACGGTTTGAAAATCGTACTTCCCGTGTCCTTAACTCTAGCGAGTACTTCTCTTGCCGCTCTCATCGTTTGACCACTGTAGCGGATGTCGTCAGCTGCGATACCGACTGCTTCTATACCAAGTGATTTAGCGATAAAAACAGCCCTTGGAAGATGATAGCGCTGTGTAACGATGATTAAGGCATTTGCCTCGAACACTGCCTTTGCACGATAGATGCTCTCATACGTAGAAAATCCCGCATGGTCCATAAAAACATCAGAAGATGGCACGTTGGCAGTACGTGCATAGCTTTTCATGACGTTGACCTCATCGTAAGACACATTGCCATGGTCACCACTCATAAGAAGTTTAGGCGCAAGCTGAGCATCATAGATTTTTATCGCCATATCAAGACGATCTCTTAGCATGAGACTGGGATTCCCATCGGGATTGACCCCAGCGCCTAGAACGAGGATGGCATCGAATTTTATAGTTTCATCTGACTGAGCGTTTTCAAACTCATCAAAGGCAAAGATACTGGATTGCGTACTAAATAATATGTATGCGTTGGTTAAGACGATAAAAAGTAATATTGATAGTCCAAATACACTTACATAACGTAACCATTTTTTGATAGTATTTAAATTGATTTTCATAAATGCCTCTTTCAAAATATTTTTTAATCAGTAGACGCCTTCAGTTTATCATATTATGAAGTTGATTAATATTTAGTAGATGGATAAAATAAAAAAACACCCGCATTTGCGAGTGTCTTTTGCTTATGTAATGAGTAAATCTATAAGCCGAGTTCTGTATTAGATGATCATCTATCTAGGCGAGTCGTTACCGAAACGCTCAAGCGACCTACCACTGGGAGAGACGAGCAGCCTCTTTTTTACACCCTACTTGGTCTTGCTCCAGATGGGGTTTACAGAGCCACATAGTCACCTATGTGCTGGTGAGCTCTTACCTCACCTTTCCATCCTTACCTCTTTCGAGGCGGTCTATTTCTGTTGCACTATCCTTGGAGTCGCCTCCACTGGGGATTACCCAGCACCCTGCTCTATGGAGCTCGGACTTTCCTCGTGCCGAAGCACGCGATCATCTGATTTACTCTAGGTTATTATAAAGAATAAAGTCAGTTCTGTAAAGACATATTATAGAATTAAAAAAAGATAAAAATATAATACTATCCCAAAAAATAAGGCGGTCAAAAGACCGCCACGCTTGAAACCAAGCAATCACCCATTAGACCAAAGTCTGAAAGATGCTCACCATCACCAACGATTCCCATATTTCTAGATCAAACAGCCTGTCATTGATTAAAACAGATTGACTATTTTATTTCTGGGAACAGCGCTTTTAGTGCTGGGTAAAGCTTTGAGAAGGAGTTGTACTTTCTATTATATGCATCAACCAGTTGTGGGATTGGTTGATAGGATTCTGTCGTTTTAATAAGCTGATCACAAGCGACCTTTACAGAGGGATATGCACCTGCACTGACAGCTGCTAAGATCGCTGCACCATAGGCTGGACCTGCGTCTGTTTCTAGCTTTACAACCTTTGTATCGAGTATATTGGCAATGGTTTGACACCAAAACTCATTTTTAGAGCCACCGCCATTGATTCTGATTTCAGTCATTTCTTGACCGAGTGATTTGACGATCTCGAATGAATCTCTAAGTCCAAACGAAACCCCTTCAATCACCGCACGGGTCATATCACCTTGACCGTGTGAAAGGTTTAAACCCCAGAAGACACCTCTTGCGTTTGGATCGTTGTGTGGACTTCTCTCGCCCATAAGATAAGGTAGGAAGTAAAGTCCATTGTCCAGTGGCGCTTCCTTTGCGGCGTCCATCAAACGATTGTAATCGTTTGATTTTAAGATTTCTTCAACCCACCATTTTAATGAGCCTGCAGCTGAAAGCATGCAGCCCATTAAATGATACGCACCATTGGCATGGGCAAAGGCGTGGAGGCCATTATTTGGATCTTTGACAAATGTATCGCTGTGAACGAAAACCACACCAGAGGTGCCGAGTGAAATCGAACAACACCCTGGACTGACGACGCCACCACCCACAGCGGCGCAAGCTTGATCCCCACTGCCAATAGCAACAGATATCTCATGATGGATGCCTAGATAGTCAGAGACTTCTTTCGAAAGTGACCCTATATTCTCATAAGACTCATAGAGTTTTGGAAGTGCTTTTTCATCTATTCCGATGATATCTAACATCCCTTGTGACCATTTTTTGTTGGCCACATCAAGGTAAAGCGCACCTGAAGCATCTGCATAATCAGTTGCAAAGGTACCAGTCATTTTATAAGCTAAGTAGTCCTTAGGCAGCATTACTTTTTTTATCTTTTTAAAGTTCTCAGGTTCATTTTCTTTAACCCAAAGGAGTTTTGGTGCTGTAAACCCAGGGAAAGCGATGTTCCCAGTAAGTTCAGTCAGCTTCTCTATACCTATTTCCTCATTTAAATAATTGGTTTCTTTTACACTTCTCTGATCGTTCCACAAAATTGCAGGACGGATGACATTATCGTGCTCATCAAGAATCACTAACCCGTGCATTTGTCCACTGTAGCCAATACCCTTAACAGCGTTTGCATCGAGTCCGTTTAGTGCCTCTTTGATGCCAAGTAATGATTGCTCAAGCCAATCCTGAGGATTTTGTTCAGACCAAAGTGCCTTTGGAAAGAAAAGTGGATAGTCCTTTGTTATCGTACTAATAATTTGACCTTCCTGATCCATTACCAGTACCTTAACAGATGAAGTGCCCAAGTCGACGCCTATAAAATACATACTTTACCTCTCATGATCATAAATACAAACTAACCATTTGTAGATCGTGCTAATTTATACTTATACTTATATTTATTATTATATTTCAAGGTTGATTAAATGATTATTAATCTATATTTTTACGTTTTAATGCTTCTACTGTTTTACTGCTTCTACTGTTTTAATACTTGTACTACTTTTAATACTTCTACTATTTTAATACTTCTACACTTTTGAACTTAAAGACTTATTTCTTAATTTTTACCACAGCTTTTACAACGTCAGTTGGATTTGCAGCGACGAAGTCAAATGCTTCTTTGATATTTTCAAACTCAAATTCATGTGTCACGATGCTTTTAACGTCGATCGTGCCACTGCTGATGGCATTGATTGCAACTGGATATAGATTTCTGTATCTAAAGATGGTTTTAAGCGTACCTTCTTTGCCCATTAATTTCATAAAATCGTAGCTGGTTTCTGGTTTTACAGTCATACCAACTAAAACGACAGTTCCCGCTTTTCTTACAACGCTAGCCGTTTGGCCGATTGTAATTGGAGAGCCAGCCGTTTCGATGACAACATGTGCCCCTTTGCCGCCAGTAAGAGCGTCAATTTTAGCGATAACATCTTCGTTTTTAGCGTTGATGACTTCGGTTGCACCTAATTTTTTAGCAAATTCAAGTCTCTTATCAATAATATCTACTACGTAAACATTTGATGCGCCTCTTGCCTTACTTGCAAGCATCGAAACCAGACCGATACAACCTGCACCAAATACGATTACGGTATCGCCAAGCTTGACATCGCCTTGTGCTGCTGCATGAAGACCTACTGCAAGTGGCTCAACAAGAGCACCTTCTGCATTTGAAACGTTCTCTGGAAGCTTAAAGCAAAGGTTTTCTGGATGTTTAACATAGTTAGCAAATGTACCGTGGTAAGGAGGGGTTGCGAAAAATTCAACATGCTCGCAAAGATTGTATTTTCCAGATAAACACTGTTCACAAGTGCCACATACCACACCTGGCTCAAGCGCTACTCTATCGCCTACGACGAGTGATTTAACGTCACTGCCAACGGCTGCAACATAGCCAGCACTTTCATGACCTAAGATAAAATCACCTTCTACTACGAAATCACCGATGTTACCATGTTGGTAATAATGTCCGTCTGATCCACAGATGCCAACCACATCGACTTCTACTAATACTTCTTTTGGTCCAAGCTCAGGAACGGGAATCTCTTTGAAAATCATATTGTTTGTGCCTGACATAAATGCCGCTAAATTTTTCATATTGTCCTCCTAAATTGATGCTTTTAATAAATTTTATAGATATAAATCATTATTCATTTAACCAAAAAGCTGAATTATCTTTTATCTCAAAATATTAGAATAAAATATCGATTTGAGATATTGCTCGAATCATTTTAATCAGAGCCTTTGATAAAACATTTTAATGGCACACATGAAGATGGAAACATCCTTAAAGTAGGAAACATCCTTAAAATGAAAACATCTTCAAATATGTAAGAATAGCCAAAGCCATTCGTCTAAGTTATGTAATGTAAGCGGCATATAGCCGCTTACTGTGGGGAGATTACTGGATAGCGCCAGCTTTTTTGTGCATTTCAATATATTCTGCTACGTTATCTTTAGTGATAAGAGGACAATCGATATCGATATCGATTTGAGTTTCTTGTCCAGTTAATAATTTGTTGCTTGTGTCAAGTAAGCCTTCTGCAAGTGCATAAGCAGATTGTAAGCTTGTAGATGTTAATTTACCTTCTTGGATTAATAAGCAAGCTTCAGCAGTACCGTCAACACCGTAAGCTAAGATGTTGCTAAATTTAGCATTGTCTTTGATAACTTCAAGTGCACCAGCAGCCATATTATCGTTCATAGCGATGATTGCATCGATTTGATCGTTAGCTTGTACCCAAGTTTCCATGTAGTTCATAGCTTCATCTTTGTTCCAGTTAGCGATTTCTTCACCAACGATTGTAACGTCAGGTCTTTTGTCGAAGAACTCTTTTTGCCAGCTGTCACGTCTTGCATCAGCATGGAAGTTTCCTGGAGGGCCCAACAATACGACAACTTTTGCGTTTTGTGGGATTTGTTCTACTGCAGCATCAGCGTTAACTTTTGCTTGGAGGTATGGATCAGCATCTACTGAAGATGCGCCATCGATACCTGAGATTCTAGCGTTTGTAGTGATTGTTACTATACCAGCAGCAACTGCTTTTTCAACGTATGGTCTTTGAGCTTCACCGTTGTTTGGTTGTACGATGATTGCATCGTATTTGTTAGTGATTGCATTTTCGATAAGAGCATTTTCAATATCGTCACTAGCTTGACCATCAAATACATCTACAGTGATGTTGTCATACTTGTCAGCTTCTTCCATAACTGCGTTTGCAAGCCATGCAGCAAATGAGTCTGCTTGTGCTCTTGCGATGTATGCTACTCTGAAAACCTTATCTGTTGTTTCACCACCTGCAGCAGCTGTTGTTGCCGCTTCAGTTGTAGTTGTACTTGAGTCTGAGCTACAGCCTGCGAGCATCCCCAATGCCAGCACAAATACTAATAATAATGCTAAAACCTTTCTCATTTTCTCCTCCTATGATTTTTAATCATCTTATATGTTAAACCCGAAGCCATAGCATAAATCGTTTTTAGAGGTCAAAACCACTTATGCTTTACGCTTCAGAGTATAACCAAATAGAATATTAACCTTTTGCTGCTTTGTTTTTCTTACGAGTTGTTTTGAAGTAAATATCATAGATAACAGCAAGGGCAATAATTGCACCTCTTACGATTTGTTGTAGGTATGAGTTGACGCCTACAAGTACCATAATGTTGTCTAGGAATCCGACGATAAATGCACCTGCAAGTGTTCCAGAAGCAGTACCGACACCACCTGAGAAGGATGTACCACCGATTACAGCAGCGGTTAATGCTTTAAACTCATAGCCATTGGCACCATTTGGAAGACCACCATTTACCCTTGACATGAAGATGATACCAGCTAGACCAACGAAGATACCGTTGATGATATAGGCCTTCATTTTAACGCGATCGACGTTGATACCAGATGCGTTTGCAGCTTCCTCGTTTCCACCGATGGCATAAACAGAGCGACCAAAGACGGTGTGTTTTAAAAGATACCAAGTTACGGCCATTGTGATGACTAAGAACCAAACTGGATTGGGAACGCCAAACCAAGAGCCTTGACCGAAGATGACGTAATCGCCGATTTGATAGATGTTTTGACCATTTGTATAAAGGAGTGCTGCCCCTCTTGCCATCGCCATCATAGCAAGTGTTGCAATGAAAGGCGGTGTTTTAAACTTAGTTACCATAAGACCATTTAGGATGTTGCAAATTACTGCGACGATGATACCAACTGCAAATGATAAAACCAAAGAACCAGTTTTCACATACGCATCTACGGATAAGACACCTGCAAGTGCAAGTACAGAGCCTGATGATAAATCTAGCATACCGCTGATGATGAGAATCGTTTGACCAAATGCTAAAATGGTTCCAACTGCAATTTGTCTTGAGATGTTGGATAAGTTGCCGACTGTCGCAAAGTTTTCATTTGCCATCATACTGATTAAAAACAAGAATAATAAGACAAAATAGATGCTGAATGTCGCCATTAAATTCGATTTTTTTATTTTCTGAAGTAAACTGTTCATGATAAAGCTCCTAATTGTTTGATGTAGTGCCTGTTGCAAGGCGCATGATATTTTCTTGTGTAAATTCATGCTTGTCTAGGACACCCATGATTTCACCTTTTGCCATAACGTAGATTCTATCGCACATACCGATAAGCTCCGGCAGTTCTGAAGAAACCATGATGACACTTTTACCTTCGCTAACCAAATCTGAAATCAGTTTATAAATTTCATATTTAGCACCGACGTCGATCCCTCTTGTCGGCTCATCGACGATGAAAACCTCAGGGTCTGTAATCAGCCATTTTGCAAGGAGTACCTTTTGCTGATTCCCACCACTCAAGCTCGAAATGTTCGTCTCATAAGTTGGTGTTTTAACCTTCATCTTGTCACAGTAATACTTAACCGTTTCAAACTCTTCCTTTGCATGAAGCTTACCTTTTTTTATAAAGCGTTTTAGATTGGTGATGCTGATGTTCTCTCTAACACTTCTAACCGGTAATATCCCATAGCGTCTTCTATCTTCAGACAGCATGACGATTTTATGATCGATACTGTCTTTAACATTTCTAATTTTGATTTCATTGCCATCTTTAATGATTTTTCCAGATCGATAAGGATCAAGTCCAAATACAGCACGCATAACCTCAGTTCTACCAGCGCCCATCAGACCTGCAAATCCAACGATTTCACCTTTTTTAATCTCAAAGTTTATATCTTTGAATTTACTACTGTTAAGTGCTTCAACTTTAAGAATCGGTGCGCCAATTGGAACCTCTACCTTTGGAAAATCATTGCCCAGCTTTCGACCAACCATCAAAGCGATGACAGATTCGATGTCTAGTTCAGCTTTTGGCTTAGAGTCGATGACCTTGCCATCTCTAAACACGGTGATGTCATCTGCAATTCTAAAGATTTCATCCATCTTGTGACTGATGTAGATGATCGCTGCGCCTCTTGCCTTCAGTTCAAAAATTTTACTAAAGAGGACTTCAACTTCTTTGTTTGTAATGGCAGAAGTGGGTTCATCCATGATGATGATGTCTGAGTTATATGAAATGGCCTTTAGAATCTCAAGCATCTGTATATCGGATACCGTAAGATCTTTAAGCTTCATATCTGGTCTGTAATTTAGGTTTTCCGCTTTCAGTAATGCGAGTGTCTTTTTTCTAATTTCTTTCCAATCGACCTTACCTGCTTTATCCAGTGGCCAGTTGCCAACAAACAAGCTTTCTTCAATGGTCATTTCAGGGATGTAGTTGAGCTCTTGAAAAATCATGCCGATGCCAAGCTGTCTCGCTTGTATTGGATTTTTAATCTTAACTTCAACGCCATCTATAATAATTTGGCCAGCATCTGGTTGATAGATTCCGTTGATGATCTTCATCAAAGTGGACTTACCTGCACCATTCTCGCCGCATAATACATGAACGGTTCCTTTTCGTACTGAAAACTCGATTTGATCCAATGCCTTAACCCCAGGAAAGGATTTCTCGATGCCCAATACCTTCAATTTGACGTCTTGACTCATTTGTAATGCCTCCCTTAATCATGTATTTAGGATAAAACAAAATCGAGGGCTAAAAAATGCCCTCGATTCACAAGATTTAATACAATATTATTTAATTTTTGTTGAAGTTATAAAAATTTTAAGATGCATTGCACTATTTTAATGTTGTTTTGCACTAAGTTAAACTACAGAGTGAAATTTTGCACTAGTTTTCTTTACGGTCATGCTTTTGCCACTCTGAAGTCGTCATCCCTGTCATTTTTTTAAAGACGCGCGTAAAGTATTGCTGATTGGAGTAGCCCACCATAGCGTAGATGTCCTTGTTGCGATAGGCTGGATTTACGAGAAATTGCTTCGCTTTATCGATACGTACTTGGTTGATAAAGGTCGATAAATTTTGACCGGTTTCACGCTTAAAGACGCTGCAGACGTACTGCTTAGACAAACTGAGCTCCTTTGCAACATCCTCAAGCGAGATGTTTTGATCGTAATTTTGCTCCACAAAATTAATCGCTTGCTTGATGATGTATCTTGATTGATGATCGCGAATATAGCTGAGCTCATTAATCAATGTCTTAAACAGGTCTGTGACAATGTTTTTAAGATCGCTCACATGCTTGGATTTCATAACTGATTCATGAAAAGCACTATAGCTGAAAGCGACTTCAGGTGCGTCAAAAAGATATTGAAATACATTGTAAAGCTCACCTACAAGCTGAGTCATAAACACCTTAGCGATCCTCGGTGGATAGCACTTAAGTCTAAACAGACCAAGCACATCGTCAATGGTGTAAAGGATTCCCTCAAGGTTTTCCTGACCGATGAAATCGATAAATTGTGCAGTAGTTTTGAGCTTAAGGTCATGAGTATTTCCAGATAAAACCCTAATGTGGTCGGTATTTTCAATCAGGCTTTCACCACAAGGTATATAAAAAAGCATTTCAGATTTTTCTACCAAAAGTTCATACTGACTTAATAGTGCCTCAGCTTCAATAAAAGCGTTGGTATAGATGAGGTTGATGGCAATATCAAAGTACTGAATCACACCGTTTTGAACGGCAGATGCAATTCGACTTATGGTAGAAAGTGTCAAGTCAGTGGACGAAATTAAAAAGAGATGCTCGTCCATATAACCGTTGAAAAGGTATTGAATCCCCTTTTCGTTAAGCTGGTCAATGATTAGATTAACAGTCGTTTCACTAATTTGCTTGGCGTTTTTTTGATCTTTTAGCTTGATTTCAAGGTTGATAAAGGCATACTTGGTATTGCTTAGCTGAAAATTTTGCTCTTCAAAGCGAAACAATAGCTTCTCATCAAAATTGAACTTAACTTTTATAAGATCGTTTAAAAGAGAACGCTTAATCGCATTTTGGTTGTGATGTTTATTGGGGATAAACGATTGTCCCGTTGAGCTGTCATCTAGTGCAGTTTTAAATCGCTTCATCAAGGCGATGAGCTCATCATCCACGATTTCAGATTTAAGCATATAGTCAGTTGCCCCATTTTTAAGCGCTGTCCTTGCAAACTGAAATTCATCATAGCAGGTAAGGACTAAAATTTTCGTGTCTTTGTTCTCCTTGTGAATCTTGTCGGTTAGCCAGAGGCCATCTTGCTTCGGCATTTTTATATCGGTAATCACAACGTCTGGATTCAATTTTAAAAACTGGGCATAGCCCTGTTCACCGTTGGAGGCCTCTCCTACCACAGTAAAGCCGATTTCTTCCCAGTCGATGGTATTTTTAAGTCCAATACGCACGAGGACTTCATCGTCGACGATTAAGACCTTATACATCGGTACCTCCATTTTCTTCATCATCGGTTTTTCTTTTTACAGGTAACCTAACCATTACTGTAGTGCCAGTTCCTTCACTTGTCAAGACTTCTAAACCGTATGCATCTCCACAGAATAACTGAATCCTTTGATTGACGTTATTTAGACCCGCCTTGCTGAGCTTACTTCCCGTCGTGTTATCCCTGAAAATTTTACCGAGTACATCCTCTGAGATACCTGGCCCATTGTCTTTAATAGAGACGATTAAATCCTCACCCTCTCTTTCAAAATGACTTTCAAAGGAGATTGTCAAGTGCTCAGAAGCTTCCATGCCATAGATGATACTGTTTTCAATAATCGGTTGAAGGATGAGCTTAGGGATTAAAAGTGGTGTTGTAGCAGGATCAATCGCATAATCTACCTCAAAATCCTCGTTAAATCTTAATTTCTGAATCACCACATAGTTTTGGATATACTCTAGCTCCTCATTAAGTGTAATAAAATCACTGCTGATGTTGATGCTGATGCGCAGAAGTTTAACCAGTGCGACGATGGCATTGCTAACGCTGTTAGCACCTTGTATCTTCGCCATCCATTTAATGGTGTTAAGCGTATTGTATAAAAAGTGAGGGTTGATTTGAGCGTGAAGTGCTTCTAGCTCCACTTCCCGTTTCATTCGTTCTTCCATTACCAGCTTCTCGATGAGTACTTCCATTTCAGAGACCATGTTGTTAATGCTATCGCTGAGCTCCATCATCTCATTTGTCGTCGATACTTTTGTACGAACGGACAAATCCCCTTGTTCGACGCGTTTCAGGTCACTGATAATTTTAAGCATTGGCTCTGTGTACTGTAAGGATAATCCTAAGACGAACATCAAAATTAATGCGGTATAGATACCGGCTCCGATAAAGAAAATCCTTTGAATTTGATCGACTTCAAAATAGAGCTCGTTTTTAGATATCGTCTTAACGATGCGCCAGTTATTGGTTTCAAGCAAACTGTAAAAAGCAATTTTCTCTTGATTGTCACTGTGATACGAAATTGCGCCAGTTTGGTCGTAGGTAGACATGAGTGCAACAAAGTAAGGCATGTCTGAAATGGTCGTGCCTATTAAAGATTTGTCTGGGTGCGAAACGATGGTGCCCGTGTTGTCGATGATAAACACTTCGCCACCATCAGCATCTAAATTCGTATAAGCTTGCTCTAGCAGGACCTCTTCTATATCGACGACAAACGTACCATAGGACTCAAGCGTATTGAAATCAATGATATTTCTCACTACTGAAAAGTAATAACGTGTAGATATACCCGACAGAATTTTAATGTTTTGCTTAACCGTTGATAGCCAGATCGGCCTACTGTCATGATGCTCGCTGGACATCTGCTGTATGGAAATCAGCGGTGTGGTTTTATTTGTACCGATAGCATAGGTGCTTTTGGCGTTAATAAGAGAAATGCCATCAATATCATTTCGAGATGCTAAAAAACCACGTAAGAGTTCATTGATCTCACTATTTGGTGTTTTTGTATTTGATACCTTCTCAAGGAAGGTTCTATTTGAGAGAATCGTTGTCGTGTAATCGACGATATCACCTAAAAGAAAATTGATTTTATCACCAGTTTCTGCGATGGATTGCTGCGCAACGGTGCTGTATTTTTCGTTAAAAGTATCTTTGATGGTGTTTGAAAGTAGCATAAATAGCCAAACGATTGGTATGATGATAAAGAAGATGACGATGACCACAAGCTGAAATCTAAGTCTGTTATAAAATTTTAGCCGTTTCATGGTTATCTCTCCTCATTGATTTTTTTATAGAGTTCAAGTGCGACGTCTTCAGGTTTTAAATCCTCAGTCACCATATTGTGCAGGGCTTCGATAATCGCTTGCTCTATGGGATAAAAGTTGGCGAGTTTCGGTCTGAGATATATATTTTCAGGTTGCCAAGCTTCTAAAACTGTATCAATCTGTGGATGAGAGGCTCTAAACTCAGGATCGATTGCGTCATAGGCGGATTTAATCGTCGGTAGTGCGCCACCGGTCGGTTCAGTTAAAATGCGAAGCTGCATTTCTTTAGAGGTTGCCCATGCGATAAAGAACCATGCAGCTTCTTTCTCTTCTTGAGTGGCATATCGGTTGATGCCGATGCCAGAGCCACCAAAGATGTTGGCACTTCTTTCAGTCCCATAAGGTAAAATCGCTGTGCCCAGATTGTTTCTAACTCTAAAGTTATTAGAGGCATTAAGCGTGGCATAGTTTTCATCCCAGTTCACCATCATGGCGATTTCGCCTCTATAAAAAGCATCGGATGTGTCTTCCCAGTTCCAGTTCACACTATCCGGTGCCGCTGAAGCTATGACGTTTTTATAATCGTAAAGAGATTTAATAAATGCGTCGCTCATAACGTCGATTTTATAGAAGCTGGATAAGCCATAGGTGTTAATGTTGTCGTCCCTAAAGTAGTCCCCGCCATTTGAGGCAAGGATGTTTGAAAACTCACAAAAGATGGCATTGTGCGCTTGTGCCATCTGACCGCTACCGTATTTGACAATCTCGTTTGGCACATAAGTGTCAATCCATTTCGCGATTTCTATATATCTGTCCCATGTAAAGTCAGGACCACCAGGCGTCCAGTCATAACCCATGCTGTTATAAAATTGGGTTTTAAAGTCATTAAAGACGTCTTTGCGATAATAGAGTATCATCGTCGTAGAGTCAAATGGAATTGCATACAGATGATCTGAGCTTTCAAAGTACGAGCAGACTTTAAGCTGATATTCGAAAAAGTCGTCAAGTCCAACTTGAAGTGAGGGTAGTTCGGGATTTTGAATGAAGTTTTCAAGAGGCTCTAGATCGTTATGAAAGCGGTTGAGCGTCTGATAAGGGTCTGAGTAAATTAACTGGTAATCCCCTGCCTTAGAGATGAAATCCAGATTGATTTTTTGTATAAATGTATCGTAATCTGTCGGTCTAATTTTGATGTTAATTCCTGTGAGCTTTGTAAACTCCTCAGTTTCAAGTGAGAGAACATTTGCGCCTAGATTGTTTTCAACGATGAAGTTTAAGGTGATTCCCTCGTACTTCCTAAGATCGAAATCCTTAGGAAAAACGAAGTTCTCAAGCGAGGTTCCCTCAAGTGAAACCGTGGTGTGTGGTGTAACAGTCTCTGTCTTATCCTGCGTCATGATGTGTCTTTGATTTATAAGCATGCCGACGAGTACGACGACGATGAGCATCAGTACGATAAACGTTTTTTTCATAATTCCGATCCCTCCAAAATACTAGATAGAATTTTCACCGTTTATCGTACCACAGTTTTTAAATGGTGACAATTTTATAATAATTCGATTTTAATTGCATGGGTACAAGCGTATAAATCGTTTAAACTTGCTTCAAACATCTGTTTATAAGGCGTTGAACCTAAAATTGTTAGAAGTGGCATTTCGCTTTTTTGCGAGAGATTATTTTCTGACTTATAGCGTCTCGCTTCTGAAAGTGCTAGCTTGATTTGGTCACCAAAGTAAAGGTATTTTTCTTTAGCTTTTGCAATTTGCTCAGAAGTTGGTTTAAGTGTTGTCGCGTCTTCTAATTCAATTTCAAACCACTCAGTTTCAAATTTATCCCACTGCACGATATGGATCGACTTCTCATTTTCATAATTTCTAAAATAAGATTGATAGATCGATTCTGTCATGTGCGGTATATAGGGTGCATAGAGCTTTAATATGCCTAGAAGCGCATAATAGATGGTTTTAAGCGCAGAGCCTTGTTCTTTTTTGCCGTGCTTTTCAGGCTGATAGATGCGTTCTTTTACCAGCTCAAGATAATCGTCACAGAAATCGCTCCAAAAGAAACGGTCGATATGGTGTCGTGCCAGTCCGATCTCATACTGATCAAGTGCTGCCTTCGCTTCAAGCATTGTGTTTTCAAGCTTGATGAGCAGCCATTTGTCTTGTGGCAGTAAATCTGATAAGTCGGCGCGGTTGTTGAGTTCATCATTTGCTATAAGGTGCATCAGACAAAAATTCGCCGCATTATAGAGTTTGTTAAGTGTACGCTTTGCGCCGCTAAGGTCATCTTTATCAAAGAAAGTATCTGTCCCAAGTTTGGCAGATGCAACCCAGTATCTAAGCGCATCGGCGGATTCAGTTTGAATGAGTTCAAAAGGCTCAAGAGAGGTGTTGCTCTTTGATTTGGAAATTTTCTCCCCTTTTTTCGCTAGTACGAACCCGCAGATCATAAGATCCTTCCATGGAATCTCGCCAGTATGATAGATGCTTTTAACGATGGAATAAAACGCCCAAGTTCTAATGATTTCGTGTGCTTGAGTGTGCATGCTCATCGGTAGCTGCTTCGTGTTGATAAAAGGCGTCATAGAAGATGTCGCCCATGTGTCCAATACTGCCGTTTCTGGGATAAAGTCGCTACATCCACAGTGACAAGGCTTTGAAGGACTTGTTTCTAGGGGGTTAACTGGCAAAGCCTGTTCATCGGCAACCTGCGTTTCTCCGCATGCTTTGCAGTACCAAATTGGGATGGGAACACCGAAAAACCGCTGTCTTGAGATACACCAATCCCACTTGAGGTTGGTTACCCAATGGATATATCTAGCTTTCATGTTTTCAGGATACCAGTTGATCTCATCGGCAGCATTTAGATAGCGTTCCTTATCGCTTAAGATGTCAATGTACCACTGTTTTGAAGGTAGATACTCAATTGGCGTGCCGCATCTTTCATGTGTGCCAATGTTATGAGATAAAGGCTCACTCTTTGATAATTTACCTGCATCATTTAAAAGTTCAATGATGGATTTTCTCGCTTTTCTAATGGTTAAGCCACCGATAAATGGTGTGTTGATTGCTATTCTACCATCAGCCGTTATGGCATCTCTATAAGGTAACTGATGTTTTTCCTGCCACTGCGTATCGGTAATATCACCATAAGTGGCGCACATAACGATGCCAGTGCCCTTTTCTTTTTCTACCGTTTCTTCTAGTAGAATTGGGATGAGATATTCAAAGAGCGGAACGATGGCATGATGTCCCTTTAAAGCTTCGGCACGTTCGTCCTCTGGATGAATAAAGAGTGCGATACAGCCGTTTAAGAGTTCAGGTCTAGTGGTTGCGATCTCAAGTGTGGGAAAATCAAGATGATCGGTTTCAAAGTGGATCGTGTGAAAGAGTGAATCGTGTGTTTCGGTGTTGATCTCAGCTTGTGCAACTGAGGTTTGACATTCGGTACACCATAGAACTGGTGCCGTTTTAGCATATGCTTTACCTTTGTGATAGAGCTCTATAAAAGAAGCTTGGCTGATTTTTTGCGCTTTTGGGCCGATGGTTTGATAAGCCAGTGACCAGTCACAGGAAAAACCAAGTGATTGCCAAAGCGACATAAATTCGGCTTCATAAGACTGTGTGGTCTCAAGGCATTTTTCGATAAATTCAGATCTAGAGAGATCCGTCGCACGGATGCCGAGTGATTTCTCTACCAGTCTCTCCGTAGGCAGTCCATTGTCATCAAACCCAAATGGATAAAAAACGTTATAGCCTGTCATGCGTCTAAACCGAGCAATGATTTCAGCCTGCGTGTAAGAAAAAATATGGCCAATGTGTAGGCTTCCGCTTACGGTTGGCGGTGGTGTATCAATGCTGTATAAGGGTTTTTCTGATGCTTCGTCAAATGAATAAAGGGCTTCTTCTGACCAAAAGTTCTGCATTTGCGGTTCGATTTCTTTAAAGTCGTATTTCTTTTTCATAGTTGCCTCCTTAGGATTTAAAACGACATCAAAAAGTTAAGTGTAAATGAGATCGACCAACGCACGAGTAAATTCTTCGAGGCCTCAGAATGATATCAGATTCTATCTTGCTTATTTAAATCTTAGGACCTCAAGTCCACAAATATAACTAAAAGCTAGATTGTGGCTAAATAAAAATCTTCAGGCATCGAGNNTTTACCACAAGCGAGATTGTGGCTAAATAAAAAAGCCCGCCTAAGCATAATGCTTAGGGCGGGCTTGCGTCCGTGGTACCACCTAAATTCAGAGAAAACTCTGCGCTTTGTCTATACGGGCTGTTGCCGATATAGCTTCCTTGTAACGGTGGAAATCCGTTGGTGTCTACTGGATGCGGGTATCAATCGCATTTTTCGAACCAAAGCTCAAAGGCTACTTCCAGATCACTGTCGCAAAGGCTTTCACCAACCGCCTTCTCTCTAAAGCTACGCATGAACTGTACTCCTCCTCGTCAAAGCTTTTCGATGTGTTTGTTAAAATTACTATACGCTTCTCTTAAAAAAAAGTCAATTTAAAAACTAAAAAAATTTGACCTTAGTTGCTAAAAAATTTGAAAGGCGTTGCCCACATATGATTCAGTGGTCCACTTCCAAAACCTAAGTCTAAGCCCGAGTATAACGCACCTGTGATATAGTCCTTTGCCAAAGTGATTGCCATGCTGATATCTGAGGTTTCTGTAAGAGCACAGGCGATGGCAGAAGACAGTGTACAACCTGTACCGTGTGTGTTATCTGTCGTCACTTTAGGCTGTGTGAACCATTTGTAGTGGTCGCCGTCATTTGAGGCTTCTACTAAGAGATCGTCTGAGACATGACCGAGGTGTCCACCTTTTATGAGGATATGGCCACTATAAAACTTTCGGATACGTGAAACGGCTGTTATCATATCCGCTTCATTTTCAATTTCCATTTCAGCCAACAGTGCCGCTTCGTGTAGATTAGGCGTTATAAGATGTGCCAGTGGCATCAGATTGTGTTTTAACACAGAAAGTGCATCTTCATCGATTAATCTGCTGCCTGAGGTTGCAACCATTACTGGGTCAAGAACAATAGGAATTTCAGGGTAATTTTTAAGTGTATGCGCCAACGTCTCAATCACTTCAATGTTATTGACCATGCCTATCTTGATGGCTTTAGGTGGTATATCGTTAAGGTTTGCGATGAGCTGTGCTTTTACAAACTCAGCACTCACTGGGAAAATAGCTGTGACCCCTGTGGTGTTCTGTGCGGTTAGCGCCGTTAAAACACTCATACCATACTTGCCTAAAGAGGTGAACGTTTTTAAATCTGCCTGTACTCCTGCTCCGCCACTTGAATCTGAGCCAGCGATGGTCATCACCGCATCCAGCTTAGGTGTAGTTAATTCTAACGTCTCACAGGTTTGTTTATAAAGTACTTTTGAAATAGACTGAATCGCCTCTGGTGATTCTTTTTCCAAGATCGCTGATACTAAAGAGATACCGCTAAGACCTGTTCCTTTGAGTTTGTGCAATGTGGTTTCAGAGATGCCGCCGATACCGACCACTGGTATAGGAACGGCACTTGTGATCTGTTTGATCATATCGTGAGAAACATAATCTGCATCCAGTTTTGTACCCGTTGGGAAAACCGCACCTACGCCTAGATAATCTGCACCGTCCTCATAAGCTTTTATGGCTTCTGCTACGGTTGTCACAGAAACGCCAATTAGCATAGGTGCTTTGAGTTTGTTTTTTATCTCCTTACAGGAGACATCACTTTGTCCAACATGGATGCCTTCTGCTGACACTGCCATAGCGACCTCAAGGTTATCGTTGATGATGAGCGGTACATGATAGCGATCGGTGATGGCTTTAATTGCTTTTGCCTTCTCTATGAAGTCAGTTGTACTGAGATTTTTTTCTCTCAGCTGAACCAAAGTGACGCCGCCTTTGATCGCTGCCTCCACTTGATCCGTCAGTGGATATTGATCGCTCCAACGGTCATCTGTTACAAGATAGAGCGTGTATTTTTTGTGTGCCCATAGTTTGGCTAAATTTGAATTTTTCATGTGGGTTATCCTTAATCTAAGGTGTACTTTTCAACTTTGATGGCTTGTTTAAAGGTTTCAACAGTTTCTGTGCCCATTAAGTCAATTAAGCGTGTGCGCATGCTAGACGTACCAAGTGCATGCTGCTCGCAATAAGCATTTGCTTTTTCACCTGAAATCCCCATCATCGCCACGGCACATACACTTGCTTCGAGCATTTGTTCAGGATTTGTACTGATAAATGCGCCTAAGATGCTGCTTAGCATACATCCTGTACCCGTAATGTTTTTCATATTCTGATGACCATTTTTGATGGTATAAGCCGTCTGACCATTTGTAATCACATCGATTCTTCCCGTTACAACCAAAATAGTATTAAGTGATCTTGCAATCTCACCGAGTAATGATAAGTTTTGTACTAAATTATCCTCTGTGATTGCATCGAGATCATTGGCGTCAACCCCTTGGGTTTTCATATGTGACGCAGTGAGTGATTTTACTTCTGAGATGTTGCCTCGAATGGCTGTGATGTTTAACGCTTCCAGTAGCCCTCTTGCTGTATCCGTTCTAAGGTTAGATGCACCTGAACCTACTGGATCAAGTACAATGGGATGCTTTAGTTCTGTTGCTGTCTTTCCTGCAAGGTACATAGACTCAATGGTTCTTGCATTCAATGTTCCAATGTTGATGACCAGCGCGTTACAGATACTTGTAATTTCAGATACCTCTGCTTGATCGTCAGACATAATTGGCGAAGCGCCTATAGATAAGAGAATATTTGCACAATCGTTAACGGTTACGTAATTTGTGATGTTGTGTACTAAAGGGTGTTTGCTTCTTACGTTTGTCATAGGTTTAAGTAGTTGGGACAAATGTACTTCTGTTATATTTTCTTTAGTTACGTTGATTGGTGTATTAGTTGAGTTTTTAACGTTATTTGAATGATCCATTGTTAATCTCCTTTGAATTTATTTTATAGACTTTTTATTCTGAATCGGACTGATAATCAACTTTATCGCCACTAAAATTAACATAATCGGTAAGCTATTGCCAATAGGTGTATCTAGTTTTAAGAAATACTGAT
>DJWQ01000168.1 GCA_002441045.1 Firmicutes bacterium UBA6226
AAGAGGAGTAAGTATATGAAAACAAAAGCAGTAAGAATGTATGGTCAAGATGACCTTAGACTTGAAGAGTTTGAACTCCCAGAAATCAAAGAAGATGAAATTCTAGTTAAAGTTGTATCTGACAGTATCTGTATGTCAACGTATAAAGCAGTAAAACAAGGAAGTAAACACAAACGCGTGCCTGAAAACATCGCGGAGCATCCAATCATCGTTGGACACGAAATGGCAGGTGTAATCGTAGAAGTAGGTAAAGTACACCAAGATAAGTTTAAACCAGGCATGAAGTTTTCACTTCAGCCAGCGCTAAACTATAAGGGGAGTCCGTACTCACCAGGTTATTCTTATGAGTTTTTCGGTGGCAATGCAACTTATAATGTTATTCCACCAGAGGTTATGGAATTGGGTTGTCTTTTAATCTATGATGGTGACAGCTACTTCGGTGCATCACTTGGTGAGCCTATGTCATGTATCATTGGTGGCTATCATGCAAGTTATCATACCGTTCCTTATAAATACGAGCATGTTATGGGCACAAAGAAAGATGGCTTTGTTGCAATTTTAGGTGGTGCAGGTCCAATGGGGCTTGGTGCGATAGATTATGCACTTGCAATTGAGAACAAACCATCAAAGATTGTCGTTACTGATATTTCAGATGATCGATTAAATAGAGCAGCTAAGTTTATTTCACCAGAGAAGGCAGCTGCAAAAGGCGTTGAGTTA
The DNA here is from genome assembly GCA_002441045.1 of Firmicutes bacterium UBA6226. The sequence continues at coordinate 721 of DJWQ01000168.1, forward strand.
ATTTATGTGAATACAGCGAGATATGATGATCCTGTGGCACATCTTAGAAGTTTAACAGATGGCCATGGCTATGACGATGTTTTCGTCTATGCGCCAGTAGTACCTTTAGTTGAACAGGGCGACAAAATTTTAGCATACGATGGCTGTATGAACTTCTTTGCTGGCCCTACGAACACTGAATTTAATGCACCGATTAACCTTTATAACGTACACTACAACAATACGCATATTATGGGATCAACTGGCGGTAATACCGACGACTTGATAGAAGCGTTGGATATGTCCGCTAAGAATCTCATCAATCCTTCAGTTATGCTGACACACATCGGTGGCTTAGACTGTACGATAGATGCGGTTATGGATCTTCCAAACATTCCGGGTGGAAAAAAATTGGTTTACAATCATATCAATATGCCATTAACTGCAATAGATGACTTTGCAGAGCTTGGCAAAACAGATCCATTATTTGCAAAGCTGGCAGAACTTGTGGATAAATATGATGGCTTGTGGAACGCCGAAGCAGAAGCATACCTACTTGCTTACTATAACGTAGATTAATTGAAGGATGGGAGAACAAGATGAAAGTATACGAGTTTACACTTCAAAATACACATGGCTTACACGCTAGACCAGCGGGACTTTTCGTCCAAGAGTGTGGTAAATATCAATCTTCAGTAGCACTTTTCAAAGGGGATACTAAGGTTAATGGTAAAAGTATGTTGGGTCTTATGAAGATTGCAGCCTCTAAAGGGGATCAGCTTAAGCTTGAAGTTGAAGGTGCGGATGAAGAAGTGGCTTTAGCTGGATTAAAAGCATTAATTGATAATAATTTTGGAGAATAGTGAGATAAAATAGGTACCTTGTCATTGACAAAATGACGGAAGGACTTGTTATAAAATTGATTTCGTTTTATAGTGGGGATGAGGTGATCAAATGAGTATGGACATCCCCATTACTTTAAAAACAGGTTTCTTTCAGTCTGAACCTGCGATTATGAAGATTGATAATCGCAATCGACAGATTTTATTTGTGTGTGAAAAAGGCAATAAAGTCTTTATTGTAGACTTCCCTCAAATCATGAAGGTATATTATAATCCGCTTGCCAATGATGAGCTAACCTTACAGACGATACAAAAAAATTATATCGCCAATATCGAAAAGCAGATGCTTGGAAGAGGCATCATAGACTTTTTTAAAATCGAATTTGGCGATAAGTTTAGAGTTGTGCAGTAAGATTTATAAACCTTTAGAACTCAATTAGCAGATAGTCTTAAAGCGTCCAGTCAATGGGCGCTTTTCCATTTTCTAATAAAAAAGCGTTTGTTTTTGAAAATGGCTTGCTACCCCAAAATCCGCGATAAACTGAGAGTGGACTTGGATGCGGCGCTTTTAAGATCAGATGATTGGGATTTGTAATAAGCGCAGCTTTCGATTGAGCTGGTTTTCCCCATAGCCAAAATACAACAGGATCTGTTCTTTTATTGATAGAACGAATGACTTCATCGGTAAACATCTCCCATCCCTTACCCCTATGAGAATTGGCATCACTAGCTCTAACAGTTAAAACAGTGTTGAGTAGGAGAACACCTTGCTCAGCCCAATGTTTCAAATAACCATGCTTTGGGATGTCAATTCCGAGATCGTCATGCATCTCCTTAAAGATGTTGACAAGTGACGGCGGTGCAGGAACATCGGGTTTTACACTAAAGGATAAACCATGCGCTTGCCCCGGTCCGTGATAGGGATCTTGACCCAAAAGGACGACTTTTAAATTATCAAAACGCGTATAGTTAAAAGCATTAAAAATATCATTTTTATCTGGATAGATAGTACCTTGCTGGTACTCTGACTTTAAAAACTGCTGAAGTGCAAGGTAATAAGGCTTTTCAAACTCGCCTGATAAAATATCATTCCAATCGTTTGGTAATAATAGTCCCATATGACCTCCAAGTTGAATTTACTTAAGTCTAGCATAATTTGATGGAATTTTGAATGATTCTAAAATCAAATTGGAAAAAATATCATACATCAGAACTTTAATTCAGCTAAAATAGAGATGAGATCTCACAAAGAAAGAGGCGATTATGCAATTGGTTAATAGGGTCGATGCCATTCAGGATGCAATAGAATATATTGAATGTCATTTGAATGATGCAATTGATATTGAACGGGTAGCAAGTGTGGCTTGTATGTCCTTAAGTGGCTTTTACGAGTTTTTTAAGGTGCTTACAGGTATGACGCTAAAGGAGTACATCCGTAAAAGAAGACTGTCAGAGGCGGCATTTCTGCTAACGTCAACGGACAGAACGGTTTTAGAGGTTGCACTTGATTTTCAGTATGATAGCTATGAGGCTTTTTCAAGGGCTTTTAAGCTTCTATATGGCATGTCCCCTAGTGCTTATCGTAAAAGAGCTGACTTTGTCGCGACATTTCCACAAATACAGAAGATAAAAATATCTGAAAGGAAGGACAAGCGTATGCAGATCGATTATAAAATGAACAATGACCAAATCATTGAGGGCTTTAATCAGCTAGGGGATGGCTATATGATAGACGTCGATATAGATTATTTTGGAAAAATTAATGAAAATTATGGTAGAAGTGGTGGTGATTTTGTTCTGGCAGAATTACCCCATAGAGTGAAGGAAGTACTAAAAACAATGGGCTATCAAACAGAAGTCACTCGACTGGGTGCAGATGAGTTTATTATTTTGGTTAAAGATGAAGATGAAGCTAATATCAAAGCCTTAGCCGATGCGA
>DJWQ01000256.1:0-14923 GCA_002441045.1 Firmicutes bacterium UBA6226
TCATCAAGTTGTATCCATTTCTTGTCCTCTGGTAAAGTAAATGGTTTGTGTGAGGACAATGTTACTAGGAAGTTGAAGTTTTTTCCTTCTTGATTTTTTAACATCGGTAAAGTTTGATTGAAAAAGTCGTGGTCATCAAGTCCAAATACGATTTTTTCACCCAGTATATAATCAGGTTCAAAATGGCTCACTTCAAAGCCTTCTTGAGGATAGATATTTTCTCGGTTCCAAAAACTTGCTTCAAAACCATGATATGAAGTAGCTGAATAGCCATTTTCTCTTAAAATCCAAGGCATACCATAAAAATTATTATTTTCATATACATTGTAGGTATTGCCAGTAGTAATTGCATACAACGAGTTCAGTGTTGTAAACTCCGCATCGGAAGTATTTCCTTTGCCTATCATTTGATAGTAATGGTCGAAATAAATTGAGTCCTCTTTCAATAGTTTGTTGATATTCGGTGTAATCTCTTGACCGTTATAATACTTGCCAATAAGTGCATTTTGTAAAGATTCAATCTGAACCACATACACGTTTCTCTTATCAGCCGCTAATCCGAAATAATTACCAGAAAGACTATCTCGATAATCTGATCGCATTTCATCGACTACGGCATTGCGCTCTTCATTGGTTAAATTGCCATTCTCTGTATCCAAAGAAATTAAATCATAAACGTGGTAATTAAAAAACTCATACTTTTTAATTCCTGTATAGATGGATGAGAATGAAATACTAAGAATTATAGTTGGTAAAATAATAAGTGTCAGTATAAATGATAATTTGTGAGCAAATAGCTCTAATTTGTTTTTGTTCTTTGTTAAAACGACGTACGCGATGATATCGATAAACAATATCAAATCGGTAGGTTTAAAAATCGAAACAATTATGGATGTTACAGAACCTACAAAGGTCGCTTGATTCATTAGCTTTACTGATAAAAAATCATTAAAGTACCTAAAATAAAGTAAATCCCCAAACATAATCGTTGTAACCGCTAAGCTGACGACGATGTACCATTTTCTCAATTTATATAGTAATGTTAGCAATAAAAAAAGCACCGATACTGTAACGACGCTGTAGCTGATCTTATTGAGAGGCATTCCTGTGGAAAAATTGAAATAATTGACTTTAATTAAATAACATATAATTAGTATAATAGCGTGTTTGATTGTGTCGCTTCTAAAATTGACTTTATGCAGCAATTTCATGTCACACCTCCATATCGTGATTATATGCTTCACATATGTGGATTTCAACATAATTAAAATAACAAATTCTTCACAATTCTGTGACAAGTTTCTTAAAATTTCATTAGTAAGTTCACTGTTCAATTGAGCTTATGTATTCTGTATGTGTTCTGCAAATTAACAAGAAAATTACTCGGTATAAAACATAAAAAAGCCACGTAAACGTGGCTTAATTGTTATTTTATCCAGAATGCCGTCATCCCTAAAATCTCACACCACACCTTCACCAGGTGGGTGGACTATCTACTGGTTCTGACTTCTACCTATAGCAGCTTGTCATACGCAGTGGAACACGTCTTCCCTATAAATAATCAGTGGTAAAATTTCAAAAGATGACCAACATTCCAGAAGCTTTTCTTAGACTTATTATACCCCTTTTATTATTGATTATCAATCTTAATCTCTAAATTCAATTGATTCATCAGTGAAATAATATCATCAGGCAATTGACAAATCGCATCAATTCTTTCAGACACTCTAGGTGGCTTAAACGACATTTGATAACAATGCAATGCTTGTCGATTGATGATATCACTTGGTTCGCCATAAAGTGTATCACCTACTATTGCGTGTCCAATATGAGAAAAATGTACTCTAATCTGATGCGTTCTACCCGTTTCAAGCTTTATTTTTACCAGACTATGTGTTTCTGTTGAGGCGACAACCTTATAATGTGTAACACATCTAAGCCCTGAGTCTATAACGATTCGCCGTATATCCTCTTCCTTTTCACGATCAATAGGAAGATCAATCGTTCCATTTAACGGTGATGGGATTCCCTTCACTACTGCATAGTAGGTTTTATCAACTTCGTCAGCCTGCATTTGCTCCGATATAATTTGCTGCGCATATGCATTCTTAGCGATTAAAACAATCCCTGAAGTATCTCTGTCTAACCGATTGATAAATCTGATTTTATAGTTTTCGCCAGTTTGATATTGATGATAAGATAATGCGTTTGCAAGCGTTCCTTCCGGATGACCTTTTGTTGGATGAACAACTAAAAAAGGTTTTTTAGCAACTGCCATCATATCACAATCCTCATAGAGAATTTCAACCTCTATAGGATTAGGCTCAAAAGTGTTATCATCATGATCCAGCATCATTGTGATAATATCATTTTCATATACCATGCGATTAACAGACCCACTTCTACCATTTAATAAAATATTCTTGTGATTTTTACACTTGCGTATCAGTCGGCTAGATATATTCATTGAAGTTGCTAAAACATCAATCACTTTTAATCCTTCATCCTTCTTTTCTACTTGATAGGCAAGTCGCAATGTTTCTTTATTTACAAACATATAAATTCCTTTTTTAAGTTTATGACTTTAAAAAAGTAGTCACTTTTAAGTGACTACTTAAAGTTAAAAATTATATCTAAGCAATAAAATACTCTGTGTTTCCAGTTCTCTTAGTAGAATATAATGTCTATATTTTGATTCCGCAATTAAACGCACTTTATTTTCATCCAATTTTTTATCAAACTCAACGATATCAACCGAAACTTTTTTCCATCCGCATCTGATAAGCTTTGCTATACCTTCAGTGTCTGCCATCTCTAAAGGCATAGATCCATAAACATTACCATAGATGATTTCATGTGCCTGCCAAAATTCATTATGTGCTTCAATCGCGCCTGATTCCATCAGTTCTTCTGTGCGATCTCTTGAGTATAACTCGATTTCGTTACCTTCGTATATATTCTGAAAGTACATTGGCTTATACAAAAATTCTATCGTGTTGATAATTCTATATTCTTTCGATTTTGATTGAACGGGTTGTATGACTATGTCATCCTCATTAACATGGAGACTCCAATAATCGTTTTTAATTTGAGTGACTATGTTTTTGATCATTCTCACAAACATATCCACTTCTTCTGGGTCATCACGTAACAAACAATCGCTTAGTCTTTCAACCGCTTCTTTCAAATCGTTTATTTGATAACTCATTTTGCCTCCAAGATCAATTTAATTTCTGTCGCTAACTTCTCAATGGCTTCGATTGGCGTCCAATAATTTGTAACAAATCTAAATTCACCCTCTTCAGAACCATTAATTTTTATTCCCGCTTTTAAAAGCTTATTTACAAAATCATCTTCTGTCAAATGATTCAGACGAATTTTACAAAAGACCATATTGATATCAAGTCGATCTTCTAAAACAGTAATACCTTCTATCGTATTGAGTCTTTCTGCCAAGTATTTTGCGCCATCATGATCTTCGACAAGACGATCGACCATAGAATCTAAAGCAACAATGCCTGCGGCAGCAACAATTCCAGCCTGTCTTAATCCGCCACCCATCAGTTTTCTGTTTTTACGTGCTCGATCAATAAAAGCTTTATCTCCCACTAACATCGAACCCATCGGCGCACATAATCCTTTAGAAAGACAAAACATTACTGAGTCTGCATATGCAGCTATCTGACTCGCTGGCACACTTAAAACTTGTGCGGCATTAAATAGTCTTGCACCATCTAAATGAACAGGGATTTTCTTTTGAGATGCCAACTCATAAACGGCTTTCATCTCGCTTAGCTTAACTACTGCGCCAGAAGAATGGGCATTTTCAACACAAATCAATCCCGTGTCGGGATAATGAATATCTGCTTCGCGAATCATGCGATTTATATCTTTAATTGACATAGAACCATTTATTGTAGGAACTTGTCTTAGTTGTACGCCAGCAATTACAGCTGCAGCGCCTACTTCATGCATAACGATATGACAAGCATCGCCTACAATCACTTCGTCGCCTCTTCTCGTATGCGTCAGTAAAGCCAATTGGTTACCAAAAGTTCCACTTGGAACGAATAGCGCAGCTTCTTTACCTAACAATTTGGCACTCATTTCTTCAAGTTTTGCTACTGTAGGGTCATCCCCATATACATCATCGCCAACAAGGGCCTGAGCCATAGCTTTTCTCATCTCATCTGTTGGTAAAGTCACTGTATCACTTCTAAAATCAAAATATTGCATAATCTTCACCTTCATATAATTATTTTGTGCCATTTGGGTTATAATATATATAATTATACCATAGCGATTAAACTAAAAAAACACTTAAGGAGGACGCATATGAACGTGTTTGTATCTAAAATCTTATTTGTCATCGTCTTTACATCATTGGTCATAGCAAGTTTATGGCTTAGCGTTAGAGTGTTCTTTATTGCAATCCCCTTTATCATATCTTATCTGCTTTCAAAACCATTATCAAGATTTACAAGATGGATTCATTCAAAAATAAAAATTCCGTTTAGCATTTTAACCCTGTTAATTGTTCTCCTGTTTGTCTCTGGATTTATCTTTATTGTTTCATTTGCTGTCTATCAATTTGCTACTTCATTAAGTGGCTTTTCATCTCACATTTCTACGACAATAGATTCCATTCAATCCCTTACCAGTAATTTAAAGGATTATGAGATTGATCTCCCTTGGTTGGATCAGCCATTATCACTAAATGATATGATATTGCAAGGGTATAACTTAATTTTCGAATCACTTTCAAGTATCACAAACTCTGTTGTGGACACTTTGATGAGTATCATCAAAACGATCCCTATTGTTTTGTTTTTCTTCTTCTTTTTATTCATATCCCTTTACTTCTTTATTAAAGATCAGGATTGGGTAAATGAAGTGCTAAAAAAAGGCTATTCAAAAATAAATTCATCATTTATGTTACTACTGTTAAAAAAAACCAAGGAGACGCTATTTAACTACGTTAAGGCGCAATTAATCTTAGTTACCATTACTTTTACGATATCATTGATTGGTTTGACGATTCTGAAGATTCCATTTTCACCTTTAATAGCGTTTTTAATCGCCTTTGTTGATTTAATTCCAATGGTTGGGCCAGCTTTTGTATATATGCCTTGGATTGGGTTTACCATACTTATTTCCGAATATTCAACAAGTTTTGGACTACTTGTCGCTTATTTGGTAACAACGCTTACTCGTCAGATAATTGAGCCAAAAATAGTCAGCAGCAAGATTGGCACTCACCCACTTATTACGATAATTTCAATGTATACATGCTATCGAATCTTTGGTGTCTTCGGCTTTATACTCGGGGCAATTTTAGTTATGTTAGGCATAATTATGCTTCAGACATACAGAGAATTAAAACAAAAAGACGAACATTCAACAAAAAGTTGAAGTTGTTATAATTTTTGAACAAACCTGTTCGCATATTAAAACACAAGGAATGTAGAGATTTTTTACTCAAATAAAATCTTTACATTTTTTTATGCCATGCTATAATAATTCATATAATCGATGTGTGTATACAATTTTACAAGGAGGCAATAAAATGCTATACGTCGTTAAGCCAGAAGACAAATCGCCAGCTAAACTAGCGGCACTTTTAAAGGAACATCCAGAAATTCAATTTTTATCATTATTAGCAGTAGACTTTGGAAACAATCATACAGATGAAAAAATTCCTGTAGATTTAGTTATCGATGATCTTGAAGATTTTTTAAAAGTGGGAATTCAAACAGATGGTTCGTCTGTATACCTTCCTGAAATTGCTTCTATCAACAACGCTAAAGTTGATTTAATTCCTGATCTTGAAGCCAACTGGGTAGTTGATTATAATTACGGTCATATTCTACCAAATGGTAAACCATGTGGCTCTCTTCTTATTCCTGCGTTCTTAGTACACGATGAGAAAGAAGTATGTTCAAGAAGTGTACTTAAAAATGCAGTAATTAACTTCAAAAATGAAATAATTGAATTGTTTAAAGAAAATCCTACATTAGTGAACGATTACGAAGGCATTACTTCTGCCGATGACATTGATGACGTCATTTTAACAAGTGCTACTGAATTAGAATTTTGGGTCAAAACACCTGAATCTAAAACCGATATAGAAAAACTTGCCACTTCACAAAATTTAAAAGAGCAATACTGGAAAAGAACTTATGGACAAGTAAGAACCGCTTTAGAAAAATCCCTTATGGATTTACAAAACTATGGTTTCGAACCTGAAATGGGCCATAAAGAAGTTGGTGGCGTAGCCTCAAAATTATCTGGTACAAACATTCACACATCAGTTATGGAACAACTTGAAATTGACTGGAAGTACGATAAAACACTTCTAGCAGCAGATAAAGAATTATTAGCTAAAGATATCATTAAAGATGCTTTTGAATCGTGCGGTTTAAGTGTTACCTTCCAAGCTAAGCCCCTTGAAGGCGTTGCAGGAAGTGGCGAGCATCACCACATCGGCGCTGCGCTTAAACTTAAAAACGGTAAGATCATCAACTTATTTACACCGATTGATATGACTAAAAATTATATGACAAAAGTTGGATATGGCGCATTGATGGGCATTTTGAAAAACTACGAAATCATCAACCCATTTGTATCTTCTACAAACGATAGCTTAAATAGATTAAAGCCAGGCTTCGAAGCCCCAGTTTGTATCGTATCTTCTTTAGGTCACTCACCTGAGGTACCTTCAAGAAATAGAACGGTATTAATCGGTTTGGTTAGAGATATGGGCAGCAAATATGCGACTCGTTTTGAATTAAGAGCACCAAACCCTAATTCTAATTCGTATCTACTACTTGCTGCTGTATGCCAAGCTAGCTTACAAGGTATCAAGGCAACCTTAAATAGTGGTTTAGACCTAGCAGCAATTGAACAAGGATTCAATAAAGGCTATGGTGAAAAACATTTCTATTTAGAAGAAAATCGCACATACAGAGCTGAAGAAGATGTATTTGAGGATTACTCACCAGAGGAAAGAGATAAATTGTTTGGAATGCCTCCAAAAACAGTTTATGAAAACCTTCTTGCATTTGATCAAAATGCGGACAAAGCACAAGTACTACTCGGTAACAATGTATTTACTGACAAAATCATTGCTTCATATAAATCTTTTATGTTAAGCGAATGGTCAATTGAACTTAAAGATAGAATTATCCCAGATCACTTAAAAACAATTAGAAGATTGGTAAAACTTCATACGGATGAAGAAATCACTGATTTAGATATTGTTAACTGGGAAAAAATTAAAACACTCAAGCATTATTTAATGAAAGACTCACTTGATTCGAAGTCACTTTTCACTCGCATCAGAGAAGCTTTAGCAGACGGCAATTACTCACTTGCTTCACTTCTTCAAATAGAAATGAATGCTCAAATGACTGCCCTCACAAAAATGTATTTGGATTATAGACGTAATCTCCTCATTATTAATGAATAACCATAAAATCCCATCTCACTCCTATTCTTATTTCAAAGGGAAAAGGCTCAAGCATATGCTTGAGCCTTTTCCTTTTTCATCTCATTCTCACTTATTTCAAGTCGTAAAAATACTATTCACCAAGTTTATGAACGAATAAACCACTTCTTAATTTTGGTTCAAACCAAGTTGATTTTGGCGGCATTACTTCACCAGCATTTGCAATATCAATTAAGTCATCCATAGTTGTTGGATACATTGAGAACGCTACTGCAAAACCTTCATTCACTCTTCTTTCTAACTCACCTAACCCTCTGATACCACCAACAAAGTCGATTCTATCATCAGTTCTTGGGTTTTCGATACCTAAGATCGGTTGTAACAAGTTCTTTTGTAGAATAGATACATCTAATCTATCGATTGGATCATTTGCATCATAAGTACCTGATTTTGCTGTTAATTTATACCAAGCACCATCAAGATACATACCGAATGTTGCTCTGCTCATCGGTTTAAAAGGACCTTCTTGAGTAGCTAACTCGTATTCAAATTTTTCACTTATCGCTTTTAAGAAAGCATCTTTATCATTACCATTAAGATCTTTAACAATTCTATTGTAATCCATGATAAATAAATCTTCATCTGGGAAAATTACAGCCATAAAGTAGTTAAATTCTTCTGAACCATCATAATTAGGGAACTCTTCTCTACGTTTTAAGCCTACTTTTACAGAAGAAGCTGATCTATGATGGCCATCAGCGATATATAAATAATCGATGCCATTAAATATTTCGTGAATTCTACTTACCAATGCTTGATCATCTAATTTCCAGAAAATATGTGTAATTGCATCTTCTGAAGTGAAGTTATAAATCGGCATATGGAATTTAATCCAATCATTAACGATTTGATTGATCTCATCATTTTTTCTATACGTTAAAAATACTGGTTCAGTGTTTGCATCACAGTAATCAAAGTTGTTAATTCTATCCACTTCTTTAGCTGGACGTGTAAACTCATGTTTCTTGATGATATCGTTCATATAATCATCAATTGAAGTACAAGCTACGATACCTGTTTGAACTCTACCATTCATTAATTGACGATAAATGTAGTAAATCGGTTCAGGATCTTGTGTCATGATGCCATCAGCTACAAATTTGTCTAGATTTTTACGTGCTGTTTCGTAAACTAATTTGTCATAATCACCTACAGAATCAGGAAGATCAATTTCAGAACGAACGATGTGTAAATAAGAATTTGGATTTCCTTCAGCCATTTGTTTTGCTTCTTTACGATTCATAACATCATAAGGTAAGCATGCTACTTGTTCAGCTAACTCTTGTTTTGGTACAATTCCTTTAAAAGGTCTAACAACTGCCACAATATACCTCCAAAATTTAAATTATCTCAAACTATAAGTTAAAATGTGCTTTAATTACAGAAATCGTTTCATCACCAATTCTTTCTTGCGCTTCACCTGTTGATGCACCAATATGAGGTGTACAAGAAACTTTAGGATGGTTGATTAACTCTAGGTTTTTAGTCGGCTCCTCTTCAAAAACATCGATACCAGCACCAGCTACTTTACCTGAATTCAAAGCTTCAAGTAAGTCTTTTTCACATACAACTCCGCCACGCGCAGTATTAATAATGTAAACGCCATCTTTCATCATATCAAATTGTTCTTTTTTGAGTGTTGCCCCCACATTTTTATCAAATGGAATGTGTAGCGAGATAAAATCAGAATCTTTCAAAAGCTCTTCCATTGGCTTGTATTCAAACTCAGGATACTCCGCCAATTTGCCACGTCTATTTGTGTAAATAACATTCATTCCAAGCGCTCTAGCTCTTACTGCAACTTCGTGAGAGATTCTGCCCATACCGATTAAACCAAGTGTTTTACCAGAGAGTTCTATTCCTGAATATTTGTTTTTATTCCATTCGCCATTTCTCATCGTCACGTTAGCGATATGAATGAATCTTGCTAATGTAAACATATGACCGATTGCAAGCTCCGCAACTGCGGCACTTGATGAGTTTGGTGTGTTTTTAACTGTAAAGCCTTGCTCTGTTGCGTAAACATGATCAATATTATCGATACCCACACCCGCTCTAATCATCAATTTAAGACGGCTGCCTTTTAGTTGGTCAATTAAATCTTTTCTTATTTTTGTAGCGGAACGAATGACGATAACATCAGTATCTTTTAAAACCTCAACGAGTGCTTCACCATCATAGTGATTTGTATCTACGACATGACCCAACGCAACAAGAGCGTCAACTGCACTTTTATCCATGCCATCATTTGCTAGAATTTTTAAAACCATGAGACCCCTCTCCTTCATAAGACAGGGCAATTGTTGTCAATTGCCCTAGAATGATAATTATAAGCCAAGAATTTCTTCAATAACAGATAATAAAGTCTTAAGTTCTTCAACTTGTGTATCAGCCATATGTGCAATTCTGAACGTTACATCTTTAAGTTTACCGTAACCATTAGAAATCATATAACCGCGTTTAGCAAGTTCTTTGTTTAGATCAGATACACTGATGCCTTTAGTGTTTCTTATTGTTGTAAGTGTATTTGAAGCATATTTTTCTTCAGCTAACATTTCAAAGTGTTTGTTTGCCCATTCTCTAGTAATTTTAGCCATTTCAAGATGTCTAGCAAATCTGTTCTCTTGACCTTCTGCCAAAATATTATCTAATTGATAATCTAAGGCAAACATATGAGATAAAGATGGCGTAGAAGGATATTGGTAATCCTTATCTTGGATATATTGATAAATTTCAAGTAAATCGAAGTATAAACCTCTGTGTTCAACTTGTTCTGCAGCTGCTTTTGCTTTCTCAGAAAAAGAACAAATTGCCATACCTGCTGGTAAGCCTAAACATTTTTGAGTTGATGTAATACAAATATCAACACCAAGTTTATCTACTTCAATTTTTGTACCACCAAGTGAAGAAACTGTATCTAAACAGAAAATCACTTCAGGGTATTTTTTTACTACTTCTGCGATTTCATCAACTGGATTCATAATACCTGTTGAAGTTTCGTTATGTGTAATGGTGATTAAATCGTATTTTCCAGTTGCTAGTGCTTCTTCTACCATTTCAGGAGTTGTTGGTTGACCAAGCTCCGACTTGAAGATATCTGCAGGAACATTATTTGAGGTAGCCATTTTGTACCATCTATCCCCAAACGCACCAACAGAAAAAATTGCAGCTCTCTTACGTGTACAAGATCTAACTGCGCCTTCCATCAATCCACTACCTGAAGATGTTGAAAGTAGGATTTCGTTTTCAGTGTACATTAACTTTTTAAGCTTATCAGAAATACCTCTTTGTAAAGCAGATGCTTCCTTTGTTCTATGACCGATTTGTGGTGTTGCCATTTTCAAAAGAACATCTTCTCTAACGTCTACAGGACCTGGAATAAACAATTTCTTATGCATTCAAATCACCTCAAAATTATTATTTAAATCAAGTTTATCATATCATTTAATAGGGTGAATAACAATATTTGTCCCACTAAGTTTTCTCCAAAATCTTTTAAATTTATTTCATATATTCAATTTTTTTTGCAATTTGTCATCATTTTAACAATATTTGGTATAAAAATTTTTTTGATACTTCAAATTTATTGCCTTACTCTATTCATAAAATGAAAAAAATTTGGACAAAGAGTACTCAAATTCAAACATTAGCATAATCGAAAAAAAGATCGATTGAATTAATATTATCCAATCGATCTCGAATCTTCATATCTTTAATTAAAAAGCAACAATAATCCCTTTTTTATCTGCATACATAGAAGATAAACCAGCACATTTTACATTGACAACTTCTTCTACACAATCCATCTTAGAAATTTCTTCTTCAATTTGATCTGCGCGTTCCGGGTTACCAACATGCGTAATTGCAACAATTTTTTTCCCGTTCTTAATAAGTTCCTGTTGCATAATTTCAACCAATCGTGAATAGGCTTTATTAGTGTTTCTAACCTTTTCAATCAATTTTATTTCGCCATGTCCATCGCTTCCCATAATCGGTAAAATATTCAATGTAGAAGCAATTAAGCCTTTCCATTTGGATATTCTTCCATTCTTAATAAGATTGTCAAGACTTTCAGATATAAAAATAACGCGCATATCACTAATAAAATCTGTCATTTGCTCTATTAGTTTCTCAGTAGAATAACCCAAGTTTTTAAACTCATAGATTTTTCTAGCAATTAGTGTTTCGCCAGCTGCTGCACCAAGAGAGTCAAAAATATGAATCAATTTTTTTGCAGGATTCTCAGAATCATATATGTTTTTAGCTAACATAGCACTATTATATGTTCCACTTAATTTAGAAGATATGGTTACGATAAAAATTTCGTCTTCGTTGCCATCAAAATGTGCTAAAAAATCATTGGGTGACGGACACGCTGACTTAGGTGTATTCTCTGATTTTTTCATATCTGAAATAAATTGATCCACATCTAGCGATGCATCATCAATATACTCGTTTCCATCAATCATTAATTTAAAAGGCACTATCGTAACTGGATATTTTTCTTGGAATGCTTGATCCACATCCGTACTGCTATCTCCTATCACTTTAAACATCAAATCATCTCCTAAGGGTTAATATCTACATTATACTGTATAGACAACTGTTTTACAAATAAAAGTAACACCAGAAAGGTCTCCCCTTCTGGTGTTCTTATATATTTCCTTATTTAGATAAAACCAAACAGATTTGTACAATTCTTAACTTATAAAGTTGATAAGCTAAGAACGCGTTTTTCTTCAGACATCGCTTTTTCTTCTAAAGCTTTTACTTTAGATGCCATGTCGGATACATAAGCATCATCTTTAATACTGCCTAAGTTAATTTTTACATTGTATAATGCTGAAAGGATTGCAGTTCTTGCCATCATAGCTGCAACAAGTGCATCAGTTTGCGCATTTTGGTTGCCATTCTCTACTAAAAAAGCAAAATCATTAAAAAGTTCCGACGTTTTTTCTGCGACTTCAAATGGAACAGACGCAGCATATTTCATACCCTCTTGAATCATTTGGGTTCTGTGTGCCTTCTCTTCATCGGTTTCTTTAGGTAATTTAAAAGCTTTCATAACGCTATCAAATGAAGTTGCATCTTTGTCAATCATATCTACAAAATACACTTTATGATTGCTCATTCTAATTGCAACAGCTTGCATTTCATCATTTACAGCTTCATAATTTTTTTTGCCAACTGTTAGATTTGCAACCATCGCACCAAGTGCAACTGAAAGTGCAGATGAAAGTGCAGCAACACTACCACCACCAGGTACAGGTTCGTTAGACTCTAATTGATTAAGAAACGCTTGTAATCCAAGTTCTTTTAACATTATTCCTCCTAAGAAGTGCTTAAAGTGGGTTATTGTTTTCTTTATCTAATATTAAAACGCCATTTTTTACAACTTTTTCAACGGTGCTAACACCAATATGATACGGTAAAAATTTATATGATGGAAACTCATGTACAACTAAATCAGCCTTTTTCCCAATATCTATACTGCCCACTTGATCTGCACGGTCAAGTGCAGCAGCACCATTTATGGTTAGTGCCGTAATGGTTTCCTCAATCGTCATTCCCATTTGATTTGTAGCAAGCGCAATTAAAAGAGGAATTGATTCAGTAAAACAGCTACCAGGATTAAAATCTGTTGCAAGTGCAACCACTAAGCCCTGATCGATCATATGACGAACACGAGCATAAGGCTCCTTCAGCGAAAATGCAGTACATGGCAATACTGTTGCGACGACACCAGCTTCTTTCATAGCGTTTATGCCTTCATCAGATGCTTGAAGCAAATGATCTGCAGATATTGCACCTAACTCAGCAGCAAGTTCTGCTCCGCCAAGTCTTACAATCTCATCCGCATGTACTTTTAATTTAAAGCCTTTCTTTTGTGCAGCTAGTAAAAATTTTCTGGATTGCTCTACAGAAAATACATTTTCCTCACAGAAAATATCTGCAAACTCAGCTAGTCCTCTTTGATCTACGATCGGCAGAACATCATCAATCATAAAATCGATAAATTTATCTGGCTCTTGCTTATATTCAGCAGGCCGTGCATGAGGTCCTAGAAAAGTTGTGATAATATCGAGAGAATGAATTTTGTTAAGCTCTTTCATAACTTCTAATTGTTTGATTTCAGTATCTAAATCAAGACCGTATCCGCTTTTGCCTTCAACAGTTGTAACACCAAAACCAGCCATTGAATTTAATCGACGAATGCCTAATGAAATCAACTCTTCTTTAGTCGTTTCTTTTGTGCCTTTAACCGAATTGATAATACCGCCACCTCGATTCATGATTTCCATATATGAAACACCATTCAGACGCCAGTTATATTCATCAGCTCGATAGCCACCGAAGATAAAATGTGTGTGCGAATCAACAAATCCAGGTAAAACACATTTGTCAGCCCCATCAATCAATGCGAACTCTTTTTCTCTGTAGTAATCAAGGTCTAAAACATCATCAGTAATTTTGGTAATTATGCCGTCTTCGACGACGATAGACGCATTCTTAATTACCTTTAAATCTTGCATTTGATCTCCTGCTTTTCCTTTAAATCCGCTACATGTAACGACTTCAGATGCGTTATAGATCACTATGCTTCCTTTTTTCATGAATTTACTCCATTATTCTTTTTTCTAATACTTGCTCATATGAGAAGTTTTCAATACCAAGATAGTATTCAGACGTTGCTAAAAGTGCATCCATTGGAACGAGACCAATGATTTCACTACCAACTATAGATACACCATATCTTTGAGCTTCAATTCGAATTAGCTCAAATGCTCTATATAAAGGTGTTTTAGTAAAATCAGTCATGTTCATTGAAATTTGTACGATGCCTCTTTCTTCAAGAGCAATGCCAAGTGCTTTGCAAAATCTTAATCCACCACTAAGATGTCTCACGTTTTTAGCGATTTTATTTGCGATTTCAATGTCATTTGTATTTAAGTTAACATTGAATGCAACCAGTGGCATTCTTGCACCAATTGCAGTGATTCCAGCTGTTGGATGAATATTATTACCAAAATCAGGCGTCCAAGCAGGATCCTTAACTTTTTCAGCCATACCTTCAAATTGACCTTTTCTTACAGTTGCAAGATTTTCTCTGTCCGATTTTGATGCTGATTTTTCATATAAGAAGCTTGGTACACCAAACTTATTATATACAGTTTCAGCCACTTCTTTAGAAAGTTTAATACATTCTTCCATAGAAGCATTTTTGATTGGGATAAATGGGATAACATCTGTTGCACCCATTCTTGGATGTTGACCTTCATGCTTCGTCATATCAATTAACTCTGTTGCGATGCCAACCGCTTCAACAACAGCATTTTTTAATGCTTCATACTCGCCTACTACAGTTACAACCAATCTGTTATGATCTTCATCGTTACTGTAATCTAATAACTTAAC
>DJWQ01000256.1:14934-40148 GCA_002441045.1 Firmicutes bacterium UBA6226
AAATGTCGTCTATTTTGCGCCCATCATATTGAATCCTACGGATTATTTAATGTCTAATTTAATCGTTAACTTCTCAATCATATCTGCTGTCATTTTTTCTAAATCAAACTTTGGATTCCAACCCCACTCAGCTCTTGCACAAGAGTCATCAAGTGAATTTGGCCATGAATTCGCAATTTTTTGTTTTACTTCATCTATACCATAATCCATTTCAAATTCTGGAATATGTTTTTGAATTGCTTTTTTAATATCTTCTGGACAAAAACTCATTGCAGTAATATTAAATGCATTTCTATGAATAAGCTTTGAACCATCTGCTTCACAAAGCTGTATAATCGAATCAATCGCATCAGGCATATACATCATATCCATATACGTATCTGCTGCCAAGTTACAAGTAAATTTCTTATTTTTAAGTGCTTCATAATAAATGTGAACTGCATAATCTGTAGTACCACCACCTGGTAAAGCGCTATATGAAATTAATCCAGGAAATCTCACACCTCTTGTATCTACACCAAATTTATTGAAATAGTAATCGCAAAGCAATTCACCTGCAACTTTTGAAACGCCATAAATTGTTGTAGGTCTTTGAATTGTATCTTGTGGTGTTAAGTCAGCTGGTGTTGAAGGACCAAAAGCAGCTATTGAGCTAGGCGTAAATACCATAGCACCCGTTTCTCTTGCTACTTCTAAACAATTATAGAGCCCGTTCATGTTAACATCCCATAAAAGTTGCGGATTTTTCTCACCTACTGCAGATAATAAAGCAGCAAGATTCATGATTGTATCGATTTCATATTTCTTAACGAGTTCTAACATACGATTGTAATCTGTTACGTTTAATTCTTCAAATATACCGTCATTTTCAACTGTTTCACTACTACCTCTACGGATATTCGTAGCAACGACATTCTCAACCCCATAAAGTTTTCTCAAAGTATGTGTCAGTTCTGTACCAATCTGTCCACAAGCTCCTGTAATCAATATTTTTTTCATTTAGCGCTCCCCTTATAAAAATATTTGAAACCTTAAAAACAATTCACCAACTCTATTTTACATGATTGTTACATTGAGTGATATAAATCTTTTCTTAAATTGTTTTAACATTTAGATGCGATTCATTGCATTGGAATAGATTCAACACAAAGCTGTAATGACTACACATAAATGATGTGGTCTGTCGCAACAAAATATCCGATGATGAACAAATAAAAAAGAATACTAAACAGCCCAATCCACCTAAAGCGTGGTTTTGAAAGCTTATGCTTCCCAATAATCATCCCAAGTACCATACCTATGCCACCACCTAAAAAAGCATGCATCAATAAAAAGTTTTCTGAAATTCGCCATTTCCCTTTTATTGCATATCTTTTATCCAATAACATAAAAGTGAATGCAGATAGATTAATTAAACCAACTACTAGAGTGATGCTTTTAAAAAACATATTACCTCCATTAAAACGCTCTTTAATAATACTCTTATTATAAGGTATAATGTAGGAAATATCTTGTTTTTTAAGTAAGCTTCACATTTTTACGCCATTGATCAAAAAGAGGTTAATATGACATTAGAAATTGAGAGTATTATTAAATTATTAGTAGCAGTATTGGTTGGCGGATTGATTGGCCTAGAGCGAGAATCTGTTAGACGTCCCGCCGGTTTTAGAACACACATATTAGTCTGTGTGGCAAGTGCATTAATCATGGACATGAATCTATTGGTCGCAAATGAATTTGTTAACGCTGACCCAATGCGTCTTGGTGCACAGGTAATCAGTGGTATGGGTTTCTTAGGTGCAGGTACCATACTAAAAGAAGGTGCAACCGTTAGTGGTTTGACCACTGCTGCTGGCCTATGGGCAGTCGCTTGTTTGGGATTGGTCATTGGTGCTGGATATTATTTGCTCGCCTTATTTGCGGCACTTTTAATGCTTTTGACACTGAAAACATTCAGCCAGCTTGAAAGAAAATACTCAGGCAGAAAAAAAACACCTAAAGCATAAAAGAGGATAGATGATTCTATCCTCTATTTTTTTATAAAAGCGACACTCACGCGTGTCGTATCTTCAAGCTGCTCTAACTCGATATTTCCGCCAAGTTTGTTGACGATAATATCGTATGCGATGCTGAGTCCCAAACCCATGTGATGCTGTCTTGATTTTGTAGTAAAGAAAGGTTCAAAGACACGGCTTGTTGCTTCACCGATTACCGGTTCACCATTATCTTCAACGATCAAGAACACCGTTCCACTGTTGCTAAATGTCTTAATCTCAATCCGACTTCGTGGTAATTCTTTGACAGCTTCAATTGCATTCTCAACAATATACTTAATCGCCTGTTTTAGCATTAAAGGATTACAATATACCATCTGCTCTTCCCTATAATCTCTAACGAGCTCGCTAACATTAGCTAATTCTCGACTCATCAAATAAACAACTTCATCCACCAAATCACCAAGTGTCACATAAATAAAGCCGCCACGTTCTTCCTCATTAAAATAAGTCTTAATGGCATTAATTCTCTTTTGAATACTTCCCAGTTGTTTTTCAATATTCTCGATGGATTTAAAACCAACCTCTAACACATCTGGCTGTTGATTTAATTCATCTCTTAAATGATTCAACGTCAAAAGTGAATTACCTATGGGCTTTTCAATTTCTTCTGATAAGTTTTTGAGCAAACTACCGATAGCAGTAATTTTCTCCTTTTCAACGACATAGCTTTGCGTGTCTTTTAATGATTGGTTTATACGTTTAAGTTCCACATTTTGATTCTCAAGTAAGTTCAAGGCTTTATTCAGTTTCGAATCTTTTTCAACTGAACTAATAATTGATTGGACTCTGACAGAAAATTCCAGTGCATTAAATGGTGTTCTAATAAAGTCTTTGGCACCTAATTCAAAGCATTCTTTTAATATTTCTAAATCTTCTACCTTAGTTACCATGATTACTTGAGTTTGCGCCATTAAATCAGTCTCATTCATAATTTTTAAGACATCAATTCCAGACATACCAGGCATGACTAGATCAAGCAAGACGACACTAACATCAGTATTTTTCATAATTTCCACAGCTTCCTCGCCACTTGAAGCCTTAAGAATAAGATGATCACCTTGGAGTTGGTGCAGTATATCTTCAATTAATTTAACATTCAATCGACTATCATCAACAATTAGTATGTTCATGTATGCCTCCTTAACTGTTGCATATATACCCAAGTTATCCTTTGAAAATCAAAGGAGCTGTGGCACGACTACATAATTAGTCATGCTACAGCCCCACTTCTTAAAATTCTGCGTTCTTTACAGTTCTTGGGAATGGAACAACATCTCTGATGTTTCCCATACCCGTTAAATACATAATCATTCTTTCAAAACCAAGACCATAACCAGCATGTCTCGTTGTACCAAACTTTCTAAGTTCTAAATACCACCAGTAGTCCGATTCGTGTAAGCCAAGCTCTTTAACTCTTTCTAGTAAAAGATCCAAACGCTCTTCTCTTTGTGAGCCACCAATTAACTCACCAACACCTGGAACAAGTAAATCCATAGCCGCAACCGTTTTTTGGTCTTCGTTCATTCTCATGTAGAATGACTTAATTTCTTTTGGATAGTTGATAACAAAGACTGGTCTGTTATAAATTACTTCAGTTAAATATCTTTCATGCTCAGTTTGCAAATCCGCACCCCAGAAAACTGGGTATTCGAACGCTTCACCTGATTTTATCAAAGCGTCAACTGCTTCAGTGTAAGTCACTTTTCCGAAATCCGAATTAAGAACATGTGATAATCTTTCCAATAAACCTTGATCGATTCTCTCATTAAAGAATTTCATTTCTTCAGGACAAGTCTCCAATACATATGCAATGATATATTTAACCATATCTTCAGCCAAAGCCATATTGTCATTTAAGTCCGCAAATGCAATTTCAGGCTCGATCATCCAAAATTCAGCAGCATGTCTTTTTGTATTTGAATTTTCAGCTCTAAAAGTAGGACCGAATGTGTAAACGTCCCTAAATGCAAGTGCAAATGTTTCTGCTTCAAGCTGACCACTTACTGTTAAGTTAGTTTCTTTTCCAAAGAAATCTAAAGTTGTGTCGATTGCACCATCTTCTGTTTTAGGAAGATCATTAAAGTCTAAAGTTGTAACTCTAAACATTTGTCCAGCACCTTCCGCATCACTACCCGTGATAATTGGGGTATGAACATAAACAAAGCCTCTATCTTGGAAAAACTTGTGGATGGCATAAGCTGCTGCTGATCTAACTCTAAACACAGCTGAGAACGTGTTGCTTCTTGGTCTAAGATGTGCAATCGTTCTAAGATACTCCATAGTATGTCTTTTCTTTTGAAGTGGATAATCAGCACTTGAATAGCCCTCTACAACAATTTCAGTCGCTTTCAGCTCAAATGGTTGTTTGGCATTTGGCGTTTCAACCAATGTACCTTTAATGATTAACGCAGAAGATATTGCACATTTCTCTATATCTTGAAAATTCTCAAGTGTATCATCATATACAACTTGTAAATTATTAAAGTAAGTTCCGTCATTCAACTCAATAAATGCAAATGTTTTTGAACTTCTAGAGGTTCTAATCCATCCTGAAACTTGTAACTCTTTACCAACATAATCCGAAGGCTTGAGAAATAATTCTCTAATAACGGTATTTTTCATATTTTCCTCCATAATCTATCTTATATGACCTTCTGTCTCGCTCTAAAATTCTATTAAATTATAATACAATCAACCGCCTAAGTCAAAATAATACGTTGAAAAATCAATCACTTTCTTATACTATTATAGTACTAAAACTCTCTAAAAAGTAAGGAGACTTATCCATGCAATATATTAACCTCATGTTTCTATTATCTTCACTTTTTTTAACCAATTTCATTTACCACTTATCTTTCACAAGTAAAAAAAATGTAGCCTTTCTCACGGACTTAATCCCGTTTATAACCATCTGGGTTACATCGCTAATGCCATTGCAAATAAGTAGTTTCACCATTTTAAAGCTTAGCTTAGTAATGAGCATAGGCGGGCGCTTGATTTTCGAACGATTAAGTTTAAAAACATCTAAGGAATATTTACTCGTTTATGATTTTATAGCTGCTGGTATCATACTCACGGTTGCACTCAATCCAATCCTTATCCCAAACTTAATAATTAATATATTCGTTGCATTGGTCTTTTCTTTAGAAATTATTTCTAAACTGCAAACTTATAATGTCGAAAGAACGCTTTACTCTAAAGAAACAATGGAAGTTGGTTTTATTGGCTGGGTTGGTGGCATCAGTTTATCTCTTGGATCAAGCGTATTCAATCAAAATCTTGGAATATCCGTTATCATAATTGCGGTTGTTGCCCACCTTGCATTAGAAGCAAAGCATTCTAGAAGGGCTCTTGAAAGTACAGATGGCAGGCTTTCGGAGCTTGAAAACAAATTCGAACGTTCTGTTGAATTTGAGGCAAAGAAAAGAACAGCTCAGTTAGCAGATAAAGTTGAATATATTAAGGAAAAATCTCAAAAGGATCCTTTGACAAAGGCATTAAATAGAAACGGCATTCTTAATGAAATGAATGGATTAATCAACGATTCTACTGTTAAAATCTTTTCAATCGCTATGTTTGATATCGACTTTTTTAAAACGATCAACGATACAAAGGGGCATATTATTGGTGATGAATGTCTGAAATTTTTATCATATACCTTTATGACACACAATAGAAAAACAGATATACTCGGCCGATATGGTGGAGATGAATTCATTTTACTGATGCCTCATGTCAACGCACCAGCTGCAATGGAAATTTGTGATCGCCTCCGTAAAGAGGTGGCGCTTAAGTCTTCACCAAAATTCTCTATCTCAATGGGAATCGCCTCTTATCCATATGATGGAAGAAGCTTTAATGAGTTGTTGGAAAATGCTGACAAAGGTTTATATAAGGCAAAGGAACTTGGTAAAAACAGAGTGGCCTACGAGGGTAATGTCCCTATACTAAAAAAATAATCCTTCTTTATCAAACAAACATCTTTGGAATTCGAGTCCTCAAATATTGTGCAAGCGAGATTGTAACTAATTAAAAACCACTGGCTCTGAAAACTGAGTCAGTGGTTTTAATTATTGCCTGAGAAATCATATATCTTTGGTACTGTATCACTGTTGCTGATCCAATACGTTACTTTATTCTTTATTTCATTGTGATTCTCATCTACATAGGTTTCAACGATAGAAACGACAATGAATGGCTTTTCTTCATATAACTCGTATGCGTAGAACTTTGAGAATCGATACCCTTTATCTGCAGACAAATCCACCGCACTGAGTTTCTCTGAAGCAGGAGAGGTTTCTTCAACTAACTTCCACACTGCGTCATCTCCATCATTAATAAAGCCATCCCAAGATTGGTTAAAACCCAATAGTAAATTATATATCGATACGGGTAAATTAATTGAGACTAAAGGTATATCTACATTTGGTATTTCCACAGTGGTTTCAACTTTGGCACTAGTAGGAGATTTCGAATCATCATCACTTTCAAGGTCAAAGGCACTATGATAGCCTGTTATTATTGATGTCCCTTTATAGGATATCCCTTTTACAAAATCAATAGTGCCATGTCCTTTATATATGGTCCGCTCTTCATAATAGCCATCCTTCGACTCATATCTTACCTTAACAGCATTGCCATTTTTCAAAACATCTATAATTTCTGCATTAAATGCAACTCTTTTACCGTCATGGTCAATCGCTTTATAGCGCCATTGATGTCCAATCTCAACTGGGGCTTCAAGAAGTACCACCTCATTGTAATCGCTATCATTCAACCGAGTACCTTCAATATTTTGAATCATACGATTTCCTTCAACTGTACATGATATGCCAAACTCATATTCACTTTTAGTGCCACCTGCTGAATTGTTCTTCACTTCTCCTGTGAGCAAAACAGTGTTAGTCTCCTCATAAGAAACAGTTTTTATCACATGAAAATAATTACTGTCTCCTGTGTAGGAATCAACGGTATTTTGTAAAAATACCAATAGGGTTTCATCTGGTGGATCAAGATTAATTGGAGTACGATCACATGATGCTAATAATAACAACATGATTATCCATACTGCATATTTCTTCATCTGATCCCCCCTTTTTATTATAATATTGAATACTTTGATTATTTTAATAGATGCTGAGTTCTAAGCTTTGTGATAACATTTCTAGAACTTTAATGCCTGCCAAACTATTTCCCTTTTTATCGAGCGCTGGGCTAAACACGCCAATTCCAATATCATTTAATACGGTACACATGATACCGCCACCGACGCCACTTTTTGCAGGAATCCCCACATTTATAGCGAACTCTCCTGAACCGTCGTACATGCCACAGGTAGCCATATATGATTTTACTATCCTACTGTACCTTGCTGAAAATAACCGTTCTCCTGAGACAATATCGACGCCATCATTAGCAAGTATCGCACCTATATATGCCAAATCTCGTGTATTAACTTCTATTGAGCATTGCTTAAAGTATACCTCAAGAGTTTCCTCAACGTCTCCCTCAATGTTGCCAAAGTCCTTTAAGAAATATGCCATTGAGCGATTTCTATGACCTGTTCTTGCTTCCGATTTATAAACCGCCTCATTGATCTGAATGTCGGGATTATGTGTCAATTTTCTAATAAAACTTAAAATACGATTGATTTTTTCTTCAGCGGAGTCACCTTTAATTAAAGCTGAAACAGAAATTGCACCTGCATTAATCATAGGATTAAGAGGCTTGTGCTCATCAAAGGTTTCAAGACGTACAATTGAATTAAAAGGATCTCCAGTTGGTTCTTTTCCAACTTTCTCAAATACTCTGTCCTCACCATTATCCAATAGTGCCAATAAGAGTACAATTGGTTTTGAGATGCTTTGAATGGTAAATAAGGTACTCGTATCTCCTGCTTCATATAAATTACCCTCAATATCAAACACGGAAATACCCAGTTGTTTAGGATTTGTTTTACTTAGCTCAGGAATATAGCTTGCGACTTTTCCATGAGCGCATAATGGTAAATTCTTGATGACGAGTTCTTGAAGTAATGACTGCATTTTACCCACCTCATATATAGTTTCAATATTCATTATAACAGTGATACGAAAAAATTGAAGTGATTTTAACAATTGTGTATTTTTTTTTAGACATGGCGGTCATCTCATGAAGATTCCTTATTTACAAACATAATTATATTTGGTAGTATATTATATGTTACATATCCATATCACATAAGGAGTTGTCAGGAATGAAGAAAACTTTATTAACTGAATCGGCACTTGCAAAACTACAACTAGAATACGATGAACTCATTGAAAAGAGACATCAGATTTCTGACGAGATAAAAAGAGCCCGAGGATTTGGAGACCTTTCAGAAAATGCAGAATACCATGC
Source organism: Firmicutes bacterium UBA6226 (assembly GCA_002441045.1). The sequence goes on from DJWQ01000256.1 coordinate 23,373, forward strand.
AGCTCGAGAAGCTCAATCGCATAATGAGACTGAAATATTAAAACTTAAAGAGATCTTAGAAAGCTATGAACTTGTTCAAGAGGCTTTTGATAAAGACAGCATCACTATAGGCTCAAAAATCAAAGTTAAGTATCTTGATTTTGACGATATTGAAGAAATTGAAATCGTTACTAAAATTGAGTCTGATCCATTAAACTCAAAGATTTCAAATGAATCGCCTATTGGAAGTGCGCTTATGGGCAAGAAAAAAGGCGATAAAGTTGAAGCACAGTCTCCAAATGGACTTGTTAAGCTTGAAGTTTTAGACATTTTATAATCATCAAAATCAAATAAAGGATTTGAAACTGTTTTTCAAAAGTTTCAAATCCTTTTTCTTTATTTAACCATAATATCGCTAGTGATAAAATCTGCGGGCTCGATGTCTATAGATTTAATTATACAACCATGCTTTCTTTCGTTTTTGGCTGATCAATGTGTTTGAACACCCTATATAAGATAAAGGTACCTATCAGATAACAACCGATGGTCCAATAGTAAGGTGTATTATAGCTATATTTGAACATAATAATACCACCTAAGTAAATCCCAACCGCTCTAAATAAATTATTGGTTAAACTTACGAGACTGCTCATAAATGTTCTCGCTTCATCACCTGCAATTTCCATCGCCAAGCTTCCAATAATTGGGCTTGCCATATTCATCAGAGAACTTCTAAAAAAGAACGACATAGTGATGACGATGATCCCTTGAGGAAATGAAATTGAAATTAAAAAAGGAATCGATAGAAGCTGACATGCGATTACTGTTCTAATTCGCCCTACCTTCTTAGCTAATGGTGGTACAACCAACCCACCAATGACTGTTCCAATCTGGCTAATCGCCATAATATTACCTACGACTCCATCTGATATATCGAGGGTGTATTTTAAGTACATGCTGAAAAACGGAACAATCATTCCTGCACCTAAACCTATTAATGAAACCTGAATTAAGTAAAGTAAAGTCTTCCCCTGAAGTAAACTTTTAAACCCACTGAGCGTTAAATTAACAGTTGTAGAAAGTGGTTTGTCTCTTTGGCTGGATACCATATGCGTTCCAGAAAACTTTAGCGCTATCACAACAGCAATAAATATAAGTGCAGTAGAAACGTTGAGAACAATTCTTCCTGCGAGCTGATCGCCATAGATACTTCCAAGTAAGCTAGATAAGTGCCCTAAAACAAGGCTACCAGTTACAAATGCGACATTTTGTAAAACAAATGCCATACTAAATGCTGTCACTCTATGCTCATCAGGTGTATGCTCATAAATAATTGGCGCTTGAAGAATCATTAAGGTTGAGTTTCCAATGCCAAATGTAAATGCAAAAAACACCATAACAAATGGGATATGTACATTTAAAACAATTAAGTTACTGACGACCATAATCAACAAACCGACGATAAGAGTTATTTTCTTATTCATACGCTCCGCAAATATGGCAACTGGTAAAGCACCCAGTGCAACACCAAGAGTATTAACTGACATAATTTGTCCAACAAAAGCCTCATTAAAGCCTGAGTTTTTTAGATAAATGCCAAATAGTACGTTGTACGCCGAACTGACAACAGTTGCAAAAAATATGATTCCCAAATAAAGTTTAACGTTTTTGGAAATATTTTTAAAAAAATCTACATAGACTGAAAATGCTGTTTTCATATTATCACCAATACACATTATAGCACAAATTTCGGGATTCGAAATATAAATTTAGTAATCCGAAATGTTATATTTTTTTTATAATATTCGCATTGTCACTTGATATTCTTTTAGGTATACTTAATATAAAAATATTGGAGGTTAGCTATGGCTTGTATGTATCCATCCACTAGTAAAGAACCAGAAATTTTGTATCCATATATTGAGCAAGAAATGAAAAAAATCCTCATTGATGAAAACGACTGGATAGCAAATGCTGCAAATGCGGCGGCTACCCTTGGCTTCTTACTTCACGATTTAAACTGGGCAGGTTTTTATTTGTTGAAAGGTGACGAACTCGTACTTGGCCCATTTTGGGGTAAACCTGCGGTTACTAGAATTGCACTTGGAAAAGGTGTTTGTGGAGACGCAGCTTCTGCTCGTAAAACCATTGTTGTCGAAGATGTTCATCAATATCCTGGCCATATCGCTTGCGATCTTTTCTCAAATAGCGAAATCGTCATTCCGTTGATCAAAGGAAATCAATTAATTGGGGTATTAGATATTGATAGCCCTGAAATTGGTCGTTTTAAAGAAGTTGATCAAGCAGCTTTAGAAAAAATTGCTACTCTTATTGTAGAGCATGTAGGATTTCCATTATAAAAATGGGGCTCAAAGATAAAATAAAAACACCGCTAAGCGGTGTTTTTTTAATATTTACGATCTAATAATTGACGTGCCATTTCACTCAATACAATTTTTGCTTCGCATTCAGGCAATGCATCAATTTTTCGATAAGCTCTATTTGTATATTTCTGTGCAAGTGCTCTAGCTTTCTCTAGCCCCTTTTTCTTCTTAACCAGTTCTAGTAGTTCTACTTCTGATTTTAGTAAAACAGAAGCATCCTCACGCTGAAATGAATATATTACAGGTAGTGTATAGTACCCCTTCTTCAAATCGTTGTGTGTCGACTTCCCTACCAATGCTTGATCATCTGAAAAATCCAAAATATCATCAATAATCTGAAAAGCAACTCCTAGTTCATAGCCGATTCTACCGAGTTGATTAGATAAACGTTCTGAGCATTTGCTTTCAAAAGCACCTGCGTACATGCTCACTGCGAAAAGTGCTGCAGTTTTTCCAGACACGACTCTTAAATAGTTTTTAACTGTCATAAACTGAAACTTACTGTGAAATTGCAACAATTCGCTCTCACAAATATACTCGATGGCTTTAGCAATTTTCTGCATGTGCTCGCCATCATAGTCATTGCTGTTTAGCATGCCCATTACTTTTGAAAGTAAATAATCACCTGCATATACCGCCATATCTTTCCCATATTTGCTTTGAACGCTCTCTTTATTTCGTCTTAACTTAGAGTCATCAATTATATCATCATGAATCAAAGTTGCCATATGAAGCATTTCTACAGCTGCTGCGAGTTTTACACTCTTATCTGATTGATACTCTCCAAAGTGAGCTGAAACGATAGACATTTGTGGTCTCAGCATCTTTCCATTTAGATCAATGATATCAGCTATGATCTCACTGATTCCTGAAAACTTTGATTTTGACTGTTTTAATATGGTTTCTCTAACTTTAGTCAACTCTATTGTAAGCGCTTGCTGTAATTCAGTTGTTCCTTTTTTTTGTTGTACAGTAAGTGCCATAACAATCTCCATTTCAAACTTATGTTATCTCATAAATTTTACTTTTTCTAAATAGTTTATTAGTATCCTTGCAACGATACCGACAAATATTCCTGTTGGAATCGCAACAATTAATAATATTGGCATATATGTGAATATTAAAACATTGTGAATCATGATGGTCGCTACAACGAGCTGTCCAATATTATGAGCAACTGCTCCTGCAACGCTGACACCCATCAAACTAATTTCACCTTTAAAGACCTTAAGAATACCAGCCATGATTAATAGACTTAGTACGCCTCCTGACAAGCTATATAGAAAGCTAGAGAGCGAACCAAAAGTTACAGCAGTTAAAATAACTCTTAATAATACCACTGCTGCTGCCTGTTTAAATGTCAAAAGATATATAGCTGATAAAGTAACAATGTTTGCTAATCCAAGTTTTGCGCCTGGCGCAATAAAAGGTATAGGTAGCATGGTTTCTATAAATGAAAGAATCATCCCCTGTGCTACTAGAACAGAGATAAATACTAACATTCTCGTCTTAGAAGGAGGTCTGTTGTTTCTTGTTTGTTCCATAAACGTCTCCTTCAACTAATCTGCTATACTATCCAAACCATCATTATCGACTGTTTCAGAGAAAATTTCTACTGTTAACTTATGCGGAAGACAGACGATAATTTCACCATTTCGCGATATTGCTGCAGTCTTAACGCATATTTGATCTCGACAGTTTGCTTCAATCATGTTGACAATCCCATCTTTAATTTGGATGATATTGAGTTCTCCATCCTCTTCATAGATATAGGTTTCGTTTGTTTTAGGTGAAAATGGATATGATTTTATGATCTCTCCATCATGTTTGATTAAAACCTCAAGATCGCCTTGATTCGACTCAGATGATATTTTAAACCCAATAAATGCAACTACTGCAATTACTAAGACAATCAACATGAGAATAATATCATTCTTTTTCATTTATACCTTCTTTTCATAAATCATTAAAAATCGTATCTGCAGAGCAGATACGATTTAATTTTAAGTCACAAACTCTTGTGATTCATCTATAGCTAATGCTACTGATTATTTAATTAATGGAAGTACAAGTACGATTTCTTAGCCAGTGACGTTTTCTTCCACCATTTCTTAAGAACAGGCAATACATAGTAGTCTAAACCAAGTGTACTACCTGATCCACCGATCATTGCGATACCACCGAAGAAGTACCATAGAATAGAAGCATCAGACATACCAGTAAGTGTAATCCCTACAGTCATAAATGTTGTCATAATTGCTGAAATAAAAGTAAACAAACCAGCGATTAGCATTAAACCGAAAATAATTTCCATAAATACCATTCCAGTTTGGAATAAAACAGCATGAGGTGCAATGATGTTATCAATTCCCCATTGAACAACGCCTGGAACATTTTCAATTAATGGTTTGACTGTTTCTGTGCCTTCTTCAACCCATTCAGAAGCTTGAGTTACGGCATCAGATGCATACATTTTAGCCTCAACTAACCAACCTTCATCAATCTTCTTAATACCTTCGATTAACCACATTACGCCTAAAAATACTCTAAGTGGAACAAGGAAGAAGTTAGGAGACGCTTTTGAGAAATGTCCACCAACAAATGATCTTCTGTTTTTAACTTTAAAGAATTCATTTTGCATGTACTCAAACAATTGAGCCAAACCTGCTACCATAAATAAATAGTAGAAGTTTACCATATGCTTAACAAGAACTGCTAACCAACCATTGAATTTCAAACCATTGTTATCTGAAACTGCATATCTAGAACCGATAGATACCATGAATCCATGATAATTTTGTTTGTGTTCATGTAGTGGTTTATTTTGTATTAAATTACCGATATTTAATGCTGCAGTATGACCTGATTGCTCAGCTGCTTCAACGATTTGTGGTAAGAAACCATCTTTATCTTCGTAATGTGCGTTGTCACCAGCCATAAATACATAATCATACTTGTTCGTTTGCATGTATTTATTAACGATAACTCTACCGCCTCTACCACCTTCAAGACCGAGTTTACCAACAAAGTTGCTAACTTTGATACCAGCGCCCCAAACCAAAGTCTTAGTGCTGATGAATCTACCATCTTTAAGCTCAAAGCCTTCTTCTGTTGCTTTAACCAAAGCAGCATTTTTAAGAAGCTCAATACCTAATTTTTTATATCTATTTTCTACTTTTGCAATTTGTCTTTCGTCCTTAAGTGTGTTAAGGATTCTTGGGGTTGCTTCGATGTTGTAGATTGTTACTTCTTTCTTATCAACACCGTATTTTTCAGCTAAATGATCTTTAGCTTCTCCGATTTCACCAACCATCTCAACGCCAGTGAAACCACCACCAACAACTGCGAAAGTTAATAATTGCTTTCTTTTAACTTCATCTTCTTCAACTGCTGCCATTTGGAACATTTTCTCGATGTGTGTTCTTAACTTCACAGCATCTTCATACGACCAAAGTGTAAAGGCATGTTGATCTACACCTTCGATACCAAATGAGTTTGAGTCTGAACCAGCAGCTAAGATCAAATAATCAAATGGATATTCTTTTCTTTCTGAAACCAGTTTTTTACCTTCAAAGTCAACATTTGTAATTGTGTCTGTTACAACTTTAACTTTTCTAGCTGCAAAAACTTTTCTCAAATCGATTTGAATTGCATGTGGTTCTGTACGATGTCCAGCAACTTCGTGAAGTTCTGTCATCAATGTGTGGTAAGGTTTTTTGTCGATCAATGTGATTTCAACCGAATCATCATTCTTGAAGATTTTGTGGAGCGTCTTGCCCGCTTTGACTCCGGCATAGCCACCGCCGAGAATCAATATACGCTTCTTTTCAGCCATAGTATCCCTCTTTCTATAATTTCTATAATTCCTCTTTAATATTATACCAAAAACCTTTTAAATAGAAATACAATTTTAATAATTGCTTAACAAAATTGAATAAAATTTGTCAATGTACCCTACTTTATTGATTTTCGATTAACATTCTTAATTTTTCAGCGACTGCATTATATTCTAATTCTTCTTTTATGCAATCTTCCCTTTTTGAGAACTCTACGATGCCCTCATCAATGCCTTTACCTACTGTTACTCTTAGCGGAATTCCAATTAAATCCGCATCCGTAAACTTAACTCCTGCTCTTTCATTTCTGTCATCGATCATAACCGAGATGCCCATTTTTTGTAAACGGTTATAAAGCTCAAATGCTTTTTCAACTTGAAGATCATTTTTAACATTGACGATTGTAATTAATACATGATACGGCGCAACTGATAATGGCCAAACAATCCCCTTCTCATCATGAAACTGTTCAACTATTGCCGAAACACATCTTGAAATACCAATCCCATATGAACCCATTACAAAATGCTTTGCTTTTCCATCTTTATCAAGGAAGGTTGCATTCATTGCTTTTGAATACTTATCGCCCAACTGGAAGATGTTACCTACTTCAGTTCCTCTGTCGATTAAAAGTGGTTTTTGACAATGTGGACATGCATCACCGGCCTCTACAGAAACAAGATCATCCACGCCTTTACAGATTGCTCGATCTAGTTTTACGTTCTTTAAGTGATAATCCACTTCGTTTGCGCCACATATACCATTTTTTATATCAAAAACACGTTGGTCTGCATAAATCTCTACATTTGAACTTAATCCTAAAGGCCCAACAAATCCAAGCACTGTTCCTGCCATAGATTTAATTTCATCTTCTGATAGCATGACAATTTCATCTTCTGATATACCAGCAAGCTTTCCAAACTTGACCAAATTCAAGGTTCTATGTCCTGGAACCATAATAGCAAATACGCGTTTTGCATCTTCAGAACGGTAGAGTAAAGTCTTTACAAAACGACTTGCCTCACAATCAAAAAAGCTTTCTAGTTCTTCAATGGTTTTAACATTAGGCGTATGCACTTTTTCATTTTCTATTGAAGCGGATTCAACAGTCCCTTCAATATCAAATATTGCAGGTGCAACTTCATCCGTCGCCGCAAAATCACATGCATCACAGTAAGCGATTGTACTTTCACCACTTGGTGTAATTGCAATATATTCATGCGATATACTGCCACCCATATTACCTGAATCCCCTAATACGACCTTATATTTCATTGCCATTCTATCAAATGCTTTATTATAGGCAACCGCCATATTATCGTAAGATTTAACCATACTCTCATGATCCACGTCAAAAGTGTAAGCATCTTTCATGATAAACTCTCTTGCTCTTACAAGTCCAAAGCGCGGGCGTCTCTCATCTCTATATTTTGTCTGAATTTGATAGAGATTAAGTGGCAATTGTTTGTATGATTTAAGTTCATTATTAATTAAAAATGTGAAATACTCTTCATGCGTTGGTCCTAAACAAAACTCACGATCATGGCGATCCTTCAGTTTAAACATCTCAGGGCCAAAGTTTTCCCATCTTTGACTTGCATCCCAAATCTCTCTTGGCTGAATTGCACTCATTAACACTTCTTGTGCTCCGTGAGCATCCATTTCTTCTCTAACAATTTGCTCGATATTTTTCATAACTCTAAAGCCCAGTGGTAAGAATGAATACACTCCCGATACTAGCTTTCTAATCATACCAGCTCTTAATAAAAGTTGTGCACTCATGATATCAGCATCACTTGGCACTTCTCTAAGTGTAGGCATATATAAATTTGACATTTTCATATAATTCACCTCATTATCGTACTGCTCAATTCACTATAATATATGAAAAAACATGAAAATACAAGGAAAACCCGACTAAAATAATAATAATTAACATCTGAGTTTTAAATAAAGATACCTGATTAAATCCAAATCAGTTTGCTTCAGAAAAAGAAAATCCTCAAATCTATTGTTTTCAATAAATTTGAGGATGATAAGCATTTATTCAGGTAATTTGATTACATAATTTCTTTATTGTAATGGCCTCTCGTATCGGTCTCTTGATTGAAAACTGATCGAACAAGCGATCCATCTAGCTTACCTAATGCCTTACTGATCGTTTTGATGACTTGATCTCGTGATTCTACTGTAAAGTTCAATCGATAAGCCTCTACGCCCTTTATGTTTTGAAGTTCATCTAGCAAATTCAATGTCTTACCATTTAAAATTGTTACTGTGCAATCTTCATGTGTGATTATAGGAAACGAACCGTGCTCGTCTTTGATAACATATTGTTTCGTTCTACACAAACCGCATTGATTCATTTTTTTCAGTGGACAGTACTTCGTGAACATCAAAGGCGCTTTACCATAGACGATCATCTCAAGTGCCGGTGCACCTTCATTTTCTTTATGATAAGCTTCGATTAAGTCATCAACTTGACTTTTGTTTAATTCATAAGATAATGTAACACGCTTTGCACCTAGTTTATAGAGCTCAAAACAACTGGTTGCATTTACAACATTTAATGAATAGTCGGTGACAAAGTCATTTTTATCTTTATAGTGATAAATGCCACCATATCCACCGATGAGCAATTGTCCTGACTTTTCTTGATACTCAATTTGATTTCTTCTGATGATGTTATCGTAATAAACTTCCTTTATACCACTACTGATACATGCATCATACTGTTCCTTTGTCGTTACAGTTGCTGTAAGATACGGTTGATTGAACGAAAAGGTTATTTTTTTATTTGACGCAACAGCTTTAACTCGATTCTTTTTACTACTTAACTTTAAGTCATATAATGCCTGAACAATATCACGTCTTGCTGCGTTTAGGACTTTAGCGGGTATAAACGCACCATACTCATCGAACTCAACATGATTAAGTACAAATATCGTATCGTTTAACCTTGCAACTTGTTTAATCACTTGTTCCTTTGTAGTTGGATTATTTATTGCCTCTGCTAAAACTTCTTCACTTTCATAGACGTAGTTGAAACCCAACCCTTCTGCATCTATAACCAGTTTTGAATCCGGATAAGCATAGATTTTAAGGTTCAAATCAAATCTTTTAAACTCATTTTCAAGCGAAGCCTCAAGCGACTTATAATAAGCATAGTCTTTCGTGATGTAAACTAGGTCACCTTTAGATAACTTTTCTTTAATCTTGATATAGCAAACTCGGTCAGCTTTGTTAATTAAGTTCCCCTCTTTATCGTAGAGCTTGACTACTGTGAGTACGACATCTTCATTATTGTGGCTAATTCTTATAATATCATTTTGATTTAAGGGTTTCGATAGTGTAATCTCATACGTATCTTTAATGATCTTCGAAATCCAACCAATTTCAAATCCGACATTATTTGGTCGAGTAATATTGGTAATGTCTTTTTTATCTTCATGAAATAGATAGCCTTTTGTGTAAGTTCTATTAAAGGTTTTACTTAAATCCTCTATATCAGTCGTGGTAATTTCGCCATCTAAGGCCTTTCTATATTTTGAAACAACATTTGCCACATAAGCAGGTTCTTTCATACGACCTTCAATTTTTAAAGAATCTATCTCCTTTAAATCTTCAATGTGTTCAATTGTGTTTAAATCTTTTGTCGATAAAATATAGTTTTTTCCTATTACAGTATCCGTTGTTTGATCTATGAGCTCATATTCTTTTCGACAGGAGCCAACACATCGACCTCGGTTCCCACTTCTATAACCAATTAATCCCGACATGAGACAATTGCCCGAATAAGAGACACATAACGCACCATGTACAAAAATTTCCAACGGTATTTTCGCACTTTTCTTAATTTCTTTTACTTTTTCGATCTCGACTTCTCTAGACAAGACCACTCGCTTTGCACCTAGTTCTTTAAATAATAGTGTTCCTTCTAAATCATCAATTCCCATTTGTGTTGAACAATGTGCCTCTAAATCCACAAAGTTATTAACGATGTAATCGAGAGCAGCCAAATCTTGAACAATGATGCCATCGACTCCAATCTCGTTCAAAAGATTCATTTGCTCTTTCATTTCTGAAATTTCACTTTCAAATACGATGGTATTCATTGTGACGTAGATTTTTACATTTCTAAGATGTGCATAAGCAACTGCTTCTTTCAAAGTTTCAAAATCGAAATTTGATGAATATGCACGTGCGCCAAATTTTTGCATTCCCAAATATATTGCATCACACCCATTAGAAATAGCAGCTTTTAAAGCCTCCATATTTCCTGCAGGAGCTAATAATTCCGTCATCTTTTCCTCCAAACTATTCGCTTCAAAGCACTAGATATCTCTAATAGGCTTTAACTTTTATTACAGGACGTCGATCAATTATAGCTATCATTAATCGAGCCACTTATTGATCACAGCCTATATTTACCCACTTACATAAAATTAAATGACTCAAATTTCCTCAAATAGCATTATAACAAGTCAAGCCTCACAAAACAAGAAATCTTGTATGAACATTTAGTCATGATTCAAGTGAAATAATACATAAAAAATCTCTAAACACGTTTAATTATGTGTTTAGAGATGCATACTAGAACTGCCTTAACTCGACTTTTCAACTATTTTATATTATCCTTATGCAAATACCATTTAAAATCTTTGAACTATCTCTTTGATAAATGTGAGATTAGGTAATCAAAAAACTCAAGATTGCTGTACCAATGTGTATGAACGTACGTGCCAAAGGCATTCTTATATTTAAGACCACACAAATGCTGTTTTCCTTTCCGATTGACTGTAACATGATAGCTTTGATCGTTTTGGGGGATGATTTGAGAATGATGAAATTCATGACCTCTGACGGATACCTTGCCCTCAAATTCTGCCTCTACATGTCCAAATCGCTGCAATCTCTGTGTCATAACTGTATCTGCATCTATGGCTCCAACCATATTATATGTGTTTTGGTTCAAATCTGTGATAGAATTCGTAAGATACATGAAACCTCCGCATTCAGCATAAACAGGACCACCCTTAACGATAAAATCACGAATACTCTCCCGCATTGCTCTATTTTGCTCCAAAGCTTCACTGAAAATTTCTGGATAACCCCCTCCTAATAAAACTGCATCGATTTGAATTGGCAACGCCGAATCCATCATCGGTGAAAAAGGGATTAGTTTTATGCCTACGGCTTGGAGTAACTCCAAATTATCGGTGTAATAAAATGAAAACGCTTGATCTTTCGCATAAGCTAAAGTAAGACCACCATTTTGCAGAATTCTATTTTTGATTTGAGCAACCTTTTTTTCAACATATTGATTATAGCTTTTTTTACTACCATCTATACTAACTTTATCAAGATTCACTGATTCTGATATCAAATCTACTGAGGTTTGCTCTTGAAGCGTATTAAAATCAGCAATGATGCCATCGATATCGACAGTTTCCTCAACCATTTTTGCCATCGTTTGTATTTTAGCTTCAATCTCAACATCTTCTTCAGCTTGAACCAAACCCAAATGGCGACTTTTTAAGCTAATCTCTTCATTGGGTTTTAAATAACCGTATGCTTTAATTGGCAAGTGCGTTTCAACTGCTCTTTTAAGTAACTGATAGTGGTGTTCTGTCTTGATCTTATTAAAAACCACACCTTTAATTTTGGAAGGCGACTGAAATCCGATCAAACCACTTAAAATAGCCGCTGCAGTAAGCGCAGTACTAGAGCCGTCCATCACAATCAAAACAGGGGTATCAATGACCTGTGCAAGGTGAGCAGAACTGCCTGTAATCTCGGACGGATCATGCCCATCAAAGTATCCCATTACACCTTCTATGACAGCTAGATCAACCGACTCAGAATGATTATTATAAAGATAAGCCAAAGCATCATCTGGCACCATCCAAGTTGGTAAATTATAAGACGGATTACCAGTAGCTAATCTATGAAACATAGGGTCGATGTAGTCAGGACCCGATTTAAAACCTGCAACTGTTAAATTTCGATCTCTTAACGCTCGCATCAAACCAATCGTTAATGTTGTTTTCCCCGATCCACTGGAAACACCAGCTATCATAATCCCCATATAGGACTCCCCACTAAAGTACTAAATATATAACCTGAAAGTATAAAGCAAACTTGAATGACTTCTATGGTCATACCAATGGTGTCACCCGTATGCCCATCAATCGTTTTAAGGCATTTATTTTGAATGATCAATAACATCAACAGACAAAAAAAGATTGCAAATAACCCTTTTAAACCTAAGAGAACGCCTACAAGACATGATACAACTGCTAAAACAAATACGCCATGTAATGGTTTAAGATGATGCATAAATAAATAGCCCATACCTTGATCCTTTCTTGCATAGTCACCAAAGCTACCTGCGATCAAACCAAAAGACTTTCCCACGAAAGGCATTAAGAAGAGCCACATAAATGTCAGATTGCCTGCGATGATTATCATACTAATAAAATAAAGGATTAAAGCGATTACACCAAAGGATCCAATATGTGAATCCTTCATTATCATTAAAATACGTTCTTTATCTCTTGCACTAAAAAGTCCATCCGCACTATCGGCAAGCCCATCTAAATGGATGCCACCAGATATGACAAGATAGACGATTGTAATAAGTAATCCTTTAATTAATGCATTGTCAATTGGTAGCAGTGAGAATGGCACAAGGAAAAGCCCAATGATCAATCCCACTAATGGAAAGTACTTTAATCCACTTAGATATCGTTTTTCGGTATACTCGATTCGATTGCCGATTGGAATTCTAGTAAAAAAGCTAATCATTAGTAAAAGTCCAGACATAGGTTAATCTTCCTTCCACGGATATTATTATAGTTTTTCTGAAAAATTAATAGATCATTAATACGCATTCAATTTTTGGCTTAGTCTGTATTTTTTCTTTTTATTCAGCCACTTTTAACTTTAGCGGCAAACCTACAGCAACAAATGTGACTTCATCAGCAAGTGTTGCAACATACCGATTGATACGACCAGAAATATCTCTAAAATAATTACCAAGCTTATAAGGCGCTACCAAACCTAACCCCACCTCATTGGTGACAAGAATAAGTTTTTTTCCACTCTTTTGACAGCTATCAATTAAATTATTGAACTCATCTTTGATGTTACTTTCAACTTCATCTAATTGAACTGGCGAAATGGCTTCATAATCTTGATGATAGGCAAACATTAGATTGGTCATCATCACCGTCATGCAGTCCAGTAAAATCACATCTGCACGAATAAAATCCTTATGTTGCCCAATTGACTTAAAATCTATATACTGTTCAATTGTTGGCCAAGTTTTCGGTCGACTTTCAATATGCTTTTTGATTCGTTCAGCCATAGACCCATCTGTATCAATTGCCGTTGCGATATACGTCACTCTCTCAGAGAGCGCTTTTGCACAGCTTTCGGCATACTCTGATTTGCCACTTCTTGCGCCACCGACGATGAGATGTACTTTTGACATACTTCCTCCTAACCGAGTCTGGTTGATAATACGGTTTTATACGTTAAATACCTTTTAGCTTCAATTTATGATTTCAAATATCGGATTCAATTAACAAATTAAATTTATGAGTTTATTCTTTTGATTCACTATACAAGTTTACTACACTTATAAGCGCATCAACCATTTTCATATTTTCTTCACGTGTGCTAACCGCAATTCGATAATAGCTTGCATCCAAACCTCTAAAATCAAGGCATTTTCTCAAATGTATATCCTTTTCGATGAGATCTTCATAAATCTTTTCACAAATTTCAGGTGATTGCCTTAGCTTGATTAATACAAAATTAGCTTCAGCTGAAAATACGTCAACACCGTTTATCCTTTTGAGCTGGTCTTCTACCCATGCACTTTCTATCGTGACCCACTTTTCAAGCTCACTTCTAAACGCCGTTTGTTCCATAAAATAAGGGATCATACGAAGTGCAAAGTGGTTAAGTGCCCAAGGTTCACGTAATTTATTAACCTTCTCTATAAGTGCTTTGCTTCCAAACAAATAGCCAATTCTGATACCTGGGACACGATAGGTTTTCGTCATGGATCGTATGATGATAATTGGATATTTTTGAATTAGAGCTTTCATTTTACGATGATGATCTGGTCGATCCTTGAACTCGATAAAGGACTCGTCTATCACTATAGCTGGGACTTCATTTTCAGGAAAATAGGCAATGAATTTTTCAATTTCATCAGCATGAGTAAAATGACCTGTAGGGTTATTGGGATTACAAAAATAGACTGCTTCAGTCATACGTCCAAATTTTGCCTTTGACGCCTCAAAAACCCTCTTTGAAACGTCTTCCATGTTTATATCACGTTCCATAAATGTAGCTACGTGTTCAATCTTAGTATGATTTTGACTTAAAGCGCGCTCATACTCAGTAAACGTCGGCTGAAGAATCACTGCGTTTTCGAACTTAAGCGCTCTTGCGATAAGATAGATTAAGTCAGTGGCACCATTTCCTAAGATGATATCACTTTCACTTAAGCCAAGTGCCTCACCTATTGATTTTCTAGCAGTTATGCCATCAATTTCTGGATACTTCATCATTTCTTCTATGCTGTTATTGATCAATTCTCTTAACTCATTTTCAAACTTTATTTGGGGTATATTCACACTTAAGTCAATTAAACCTTCTTTTTTTAGTTGCCCACCATGGTAGTTCATCATTTGATATTACTCCTTGTCTTTGAAAAGCAAAGCACGTTTTACCCTAAAGGATGAAACGTACTTAAAAGTGCCAAAAGTATGGTTATTGCTGCTACGAGCCACAATGTACTATAGAGAATTCGGTTGGTTTCGTCTATATGTTGAACCTCGATTTCATGGATTGGTTCGCCGATGGTTGGCTTCACGACGACTTTGCCAAAATAGGTATTGGTACCTCCAAGTCTAATGCCTAAAAGTCCCGCTACTACCGATTCAGGATGAGCAGAGTTTGGACTTTTGTGATTAAAGCGATCTCTCATAAATATGCGATAGGCATTCTTTATTGAGTAGGCATTATATATCGTGTTAGCACTCTTTAATGAATATGCATTTCTTACTGAAGATGCATTTTTACCTAAGAAAGAACGCTTCCTCAAACTGCCGCTCACCCCACCTGCCAGAATCATCAGCAAAGCGCCAAGTCTCGCGGGAATAAGATTTAAAAGATCGTCCAGTTTCGCTGATGCAAACCCAATTTCACGATAGGGTTCATGGATATAACCCACCATAGAATCCAATGTATTTACAACCTTATAAGCCACAGCAAGTTCAACTGAGATACCAAATGGCGCACCGATCAGCATCATAAACAGTGGTGCTAAAACGCCATCAATGGTATTTTCCGCAACGGTTTCAACCGTCGCTCTAATAATGCATGCTTCATCTAATTGGCTGGTATCTCGACCAACCAAGTATGATATTTGAAGCCTCGCCTTTTCTATATCGTGTTGCAATAGCGTATCTGCAACCTTTTTTGCTTCATCACATAAACATTTTGAAGCCAAACAGGTAAACAGTACATAAACTGCAAGAACTTTAAAAAATAGAGGTGGGAGAAGTAGACGCAGTATTACAATAGGTAAAACTGCAGCAGTAATTGAAAGGAAGACGAGAAAGTAACCACCTACCACAAGGTTTGTGAAATGCTTTCTGACCCACCTTTCATTACGTTTGATCAACCACCCGTAAAACCTAACTGGATGCGGCCAATTAGGAGGATCACCAATTAATCGATCTAGAAGTATCGCAATTGCGATGATTACAAAATAGTTCATTCTTAACTCCTAGATGCATTTAGAATGTCTTTCAAAAGTGGCATGTTAAGGTGTTCTTTAACATGCTTTGCCAATCTATCGTATTCAAGGTCTTTTAACTGCTCATAGCTAAGTATCGCCGTATTCTGAGCTAAGCCCTTGTGGTTTCTAATTTCTCCTAATAAAGCATTTCTAAAATCATCATTGTCAAAAATACCGTGATAATATGTGCCCATAACAAGCCCATCTGAGCTGATCTGACCATCCTCATGACCTTTGTCGGTCACTAGAAAAGCCTTTGATTCGCCATTCAACACAGCAGATTCACCCATATGGATTTCATAGCCTGTCACCTCTGTGCCAACTAATTTTTCATCTGTTATGGTATGAATGATTTTGCCCTTTGCTTGACGTGTTGTTTTTTCTTTTGCCATTTGCGTTGCTACATTTAAAAGTCCCAAACCATTAATTTTCACTTCTTTTGATTCTACGCCATAGCTGTCTTCTATGGTTTGTCCTAGTATTTGGTAGCCACCACAGACCCCTATGAGCTTCTTACCTTGTCTATGATATCTGTAAAGTGCTTGCTGAAATCCAGATTCACTTACAAATCGCATGTCGTGAATCGTATTTTTACTTCCAGGTATGATAATGAGATCACAATCCCTCACTTGCTCTGCTTCAGTTAAATAATTCAGATTAACATCGGATTCGATATCAAATACAGTAAAATCAGTAAAATTGGACATATAAGGGAGTTTGACGACTCCGATTTTGATATCGCCTTTTTTGTTTGCGT
>DJWQ01000096.1 GCA_002441045.1 Firmicutes bacterium UBA6226
GTTCTATCGAAAATCCTTGCAAACTACTTACATATTTTGATATGATATAGGTTGATAGATAATCAAAGACTTTTTAAAGAGGTGGCAAATGAGCAAAACCAGTTACAACAATGAAAGTATCACAGCCCTTAAAGGCGCAGACAGAGTACGAAAAAGACCGTCTGTTATTTTTGGGTCTGATGGATTAGAAGGATGTCAACACTCTTTTTTCGAGATTCTGTCAAATTCAATAGATGAGGCACGTGGTGGCTACGGTAAAGAAATTACTGTTATAAGACATAAGGACCTATCCATATCTGTAATTGACCAAGCACGTGGTATCCCAGTAGATTACAATCCTAAAGAGGATAAGTATAACTGGGAATTGGTATTTACTGAGCTGTATGCAGGCGGTAAATACAATAACAACGAATCATCAGTTTATGAGTTTAGCCTTGGCCTAAATGGGCTTGGATTATGTGCAACGCAATACAGCTCTGAGTATATGGATGTTATCATTCATAGAGATGGTTTTGAATATGAACTTCACTTTAAAAAAGGTGAGATTGCTGAGAACGGATATAGCAGAATTGAAAAAAAATATAAAGTGACAGGCTCAAATATAAGATGGCGTCCAGATTTGGAAGTGTTTAAGGATATTGAAATCCCACTTGAGTATTTTCAAGATGTCATGAAAAAGCAATCTATCGTTAACCCAGGAATTAACTTTGTACTCAAAGATGAGTTTTCTGAACTGGCATTCGAGTATCGCTATGAAAGAGGTATTCAGGATTATGTAGAAGAATTAAGCGAAGATAAGCACTTTACTGATGTCGTTTATTTCGAAGACGAAGGTAAAGGTCGTGATCGAGAAGATATGCCAGATTACAAAGTAAAGGCACAAGTTGCTTTTGCATTTAATAACGAAGTAAATGTGTTGGAGTACTTTCATAACTCAAGCTTTCTTGAACATGGTGGCTCACCAGATAAAGCCGTTAAAAATGCATTTGTCTATGAGTTAGATAAGTTTATTAAGCAATTAAACAAGTATACCAAGAATGAAAAGAAAATATCCTTTGTGGATATCCAAGACAGTCTAGTACTTGTATCCACAAGCTTTTCGACAATAACAAGCTATGAGAATCAAACTAAAAAGTCAATTACCAATAAGTTTGTCCAAGATTTTATGACTGATATGATAAAACGAAATCTTGAAATTTACTTTATTGAAAACAAAGAACATGCTGAAAAAATTGTTGATCAAGTATTAATTAATAAAAGATCTAGGGAAAAAGCAGAGACAACTCGATTAAATCTCAAAAAGACATTGAGTTCAAAGATTGATGTAACGAACAGAGTTAAAAAATTCGTTGATTGCAGAACCAAAGACACTAACCGGAGAGAAGTCTATATTTTAGAAGGCGATTCTGCTCTTGGTTCGTGTAAATTAGCAAGAGATAGTGAATTTCAAGCGCTTATGCCAATTAGAGGTAAAATTTTAAATTGTCTAAAAGCGGACTATGAAAAAATCTTTCAATCTGAGATTATCATAGACCTCATTAAAGTACTTGGTTGTGGCGTTGAAATCAAAACACGTCATAACAAAGACTTAGATACCTTTAACTATGACAACCTAAAATGGGATAAAGTAATCATATGTACCGATGCAGACGTAGATGGTTATCATATCAGAACGCATGTCCTTACAATGATTTATAGACTCATCCCGACACTAATTGATCGTGGGAATGTCTTTATTGCTGAATCGCCTTTATTTGAAATTTCACATGAGGGAAAAACCTTTTTCGCGTATAATGAAAAAGAGAAAAATGATTACATTAAAAAATTAGGAACTAAGAAATATACGATTCAAAGGTCAAAAGGTCTTGGCGAGAATGATCCCGACATGATGTGGCAAACCACCATGTGTCCTGACTCTAGAAGACTCATAAGAGTTACACCAAGTGAAATGGAACATACACAAAGAATGTTTGAAATACTTCTTGGTGATGACTTGGATGGCAGAAAAGAATTTATAGAACAGAATGGTGAACAGTATCTTGAAATGCTAGACTTAAGCTAATCTCATGAGGTGTTAAATGGAACAGAAAAAATATACAGATCAAATTATAACAGAAACAATTGAAAAGAATTTTATGCCCTATGCGATGAGTGTTATTGTCTCAAGAGCCATTCCGGAAATTGATGGTTTTAAGCCTTCACATAGAAAAATTCTTTATACCATGTATAAAATGAGGCTATTGAAAGGGCCTAAAACAAAATCCGCTAATGTCGTAGGGCAAACCATGAAGCTCAATCCTCATGGTGATCAAGCTATTTATGCGACTCTAGTTAGACTTGCAAAAGGGAATGAAGCATTATTGCTACCTTATATCGACTCTAAAGGGAACTTTGGTAAAATCACTTCAAGGGATATGAAATTTGCTGCACCTCGTTATACTGAGGTTAAACTAGAAGAAGTGTGTGAAGAAATCTTTAAAGACATTGACAAAAATACCGTAGATTTTGTAGATAACTATGATGGTACGATGAAGGAACCAACTTTATTACCGACCACTTTTCCAAATATCCTAGCGAATCCGAATAAAGGAATCGCTGTAGGTATGGCAAGTAATTTTCCTAGCTTTAACTTGACTGAACTTTGCGATGCAACAATTGCATTTATTAAAAATCCTGGTGTAGATCTTTTAGATATAATGCCTGCGCCAGATTTTTCTACTGGTGGCAGAATTATTTACAATCGAGAAGATATGCAAAAGATATATGATGCTGGAGTTGGTTCGTTTAAAGTTAGAGGTAGAATTCATTTTAACAAGCAAGAGAATATGCTTGAGATTACAGAAATTCCTTATACGACCACCGTTGAACAGATCATTGAAAAAATTGTAGATATGATTAAACAAGGTAGAATCAAGGAAATTAATGATATTAGAGACGAAACAGATCTTAAAGGTTTGAAAATTGCAATTGATTTAAAACGCGGTACGGATGCGGATAAATTTATTCCAAAGTTATTTAAGTATACAACATTAGAAGATAGCTTCCCGTGTAACTTCAATTTGTTAATCGGTGGAAAGCCTATGGTCTTAGGCGTTAAAAGTATTCTAACGGAGTGGTTGCTTTACAGAAGAAACTGTATTTCAAGAAGTGCATTATACGATATCGATAAGATATCTGAGAAGCTACATTTGTTATACGGTTTAAAGAGCGTTCTACTAGATATTGATATGGCGATTAAGATCATTAGAGAAACTGAGCAAGAAAAACTAGTCGTCCCCAACTTAATGGACGCATTCAAAATTGATGAAATCCAGTCAAATTTTGTTGCTGATATTAGATTGAGAAATATTAATAAAGAATATATCTTAGATAGGATTTCTGAAATATCTAATTTAGAAGCTGAAATTGAAAGACTAAAAGATTTAATTAGTAATGAAAAGAAAATCGATAAGATCATTATTAAAGACTTACAAACTGTATCTAAAAAATATGGAACGCCTAGAAAAACTGAGTTAGTAACAGAAGAGGAAATTGTAAGACATATACCTGAAGAACATATAGAAGATTATAATCTTAAAGTGTTTTTTACTGCGCATAACTATTTAAAGAAAGTATCTTTGGTTTCTTTGCGTTCAAGTGGAGAGCATAAAATGAAGGAAGAAGATGAAATCCTACAAGAGCTTGATGGATCAAACAAAGACGAAATCATCTTTTTTACAAATCAGTTTAACGCTTATAAAATGAAACTACATGAGATTGACGATCACAGAGTAAGTAGTTTAGGTGTATATCTTCCTAACATATTAGAGATGGATCCTGAAGAGGAAGTCGTTTACTGTGTTGTGACAAACGATTTTAGCGGTTTTATGATCTTTGGGTTCGAAAATGGAAAGGTCGCAAGAGTACCTCTTGAAGCTTATAAAACTAAGACGAACCGTAAAAAGTTAGTTAAAGCGTATTCTGATGAAGCAAAACTGACAAAGATGTTGTATTTAACAGAGGAAGCTGACTTGACGGCGATTAGAGAATCAAGTAAAGAAATTCGAGCGATAATATTTAATACTTCACTTGTTACAGAAAAGGTAACCAAAAATACAAAAGGCATTCAAGTCATGAGATTGAAAAAAGGAAGTACGATGTCTGCCCTATTTAAAACAGAACACCATCCTTTTGACAATATTGATCGATTTAGAATATCTGACATACCTAAATCTGGAGAAGAAATTGATCCACTAGAGAAAATAACTATTAATAAATGGATTAAAGGATAGCCAAAAGGGTATACCATTAATCGTAGGTTTGTAAATGGAGGTCAAAATGACAAATTGCAAATTATGTAATAATAGTGAGTCTAGAAAAAAAGCATTCAGTGTATTTGTTATTGCTGCACTTGTTGTTTTAATTTTAAAGGTGACCTATGAGCTGAAGTACTTGGATTTAATTTCAGGTATATTAAAAGTTGAAACAAATAAAAAAGCTACGATTCATAAAGTATCAATGAAGGGTCTTTTCTTTATTGGTTTAGTGGGAAGCGATGAAGTCTATACTGAAACCATGAATAAAATGGGCTGGAATTTTATTTCGGTTTATGGTCGTGGCATGATTTTTGAAAAAGATGGCTATGAAATTCTTATAAGTAAAAGAACATACTTTAATAGATATGTAACCTACGAGGTAACAAC
>DJWQ01000047.1 GCA_002441045.1 Firmicutes bacterium UBA6226
AGATAGAAATGACTGGGTTCAAAATAAGCATGCTGGATCGTTTTTACATGTACTGGGCGAAGAAATTCATATGATACAAGCGTTGGCAAAGACCACACGATTGGGCATTCCGGTGATGTTCGGCATCGATGCCATTCACGGGCACGCACTTCACAATGGCGCCACGGTATTTCCTTCTCAGCTAGCCGCTTCTTGTAGCTGGGATAGAGAAGCAATAAAGGAAATGGGGCGAATTACAGCGAAAGAGGTTGCAGCGGATGGGATCCATATGACTTTTTCACCAGTGCTTTGCATCGCACGAGACCTTAGATGGGGGCGTGTGGGCGAAACATTTGGAGAAGATCCTTATCTCATCGGTGAGCTGGGCAGTGCGATTATAAAAGGCTATCAAGGTGAGTCACTTGCTGAGTCAACCAGTATATTGGCATGTGCAAAGCATTACCTTGCATATGGCGAATCCGTAGGTGGTCGCGATTCTTATGACACACAAATTTCCTTTAGAAAAGCCCGAGAAACATTCCTACCTCCCTTTGAAAAAGCCATAAAAGCAGGCTGTATGTCTATTATGACTGGCTATCAATCCATCGATGGCACACCTGCAACGGCAAATCAGCCATTGATTAAAGGGATACTAAAGGATGAACTCGATTTTACAGGGTTCATCATCACTGACTGGAATAATACTGAGAGTCTTGTCACGCAACAGCGCGTATGTGAAAACTTAGCAGAAGCTTCAAAAGTAACCATAGAATCGGGAAATGACATGATTATGAACACGCCTGCTTTCTTTGAAACCATGGTAGAGCTTGTAAAAGCAGATAAGGTAGCTGAAGCGACCTTAGACGATGCAGTAAGAAGAATCTTGCTAACTAAGTTCAAGATGGGGTTGTTTGAAAAGGTGCATCAGTCGGAGGGGTTAGAAAGAAGCGACTCTGTTTTCGCGTGTGATGCACATTTAGAGCGTAATTTAGAACTCACAAGGAAGTCCATCGTATTACTTGAAAATAAAAATGGGCTATTACCACTAAGCCAAAAATATAAAAAAATCGCAGTAATTGGACCGAATGCAGATGATCTAAGAGCTCAGTATGGCGACTGGACGTACTTTACACATCCATTTCCAAAGTATGAACCATCATTGACTCAGACTTATACGGTATTAAAGGGGATCGAAAAGTTTGCTAAAGCGTATAACGTAGAAGTCAACTATAATAGAGGGTGTGATGTTTCGGAATTTTCAAAGGATGATTTTGAGATGCGTGCGGCGATAGAATTAGCCGACACATCTGATCTTATCATAGCAGTGGTGGGCGATACCATTGAGCAAAACGGTGAGTTTAAGGACCGTGCTAACTTAGATTTGATGGGAGAGCAGCAGCTCTTATTGGAAAAGCTCAAAGCGACTGGTAAACCTATGGTAGTCGTCTTAGTGAACGGTAAACCGTTGTCCATACCATGGATCAAAGAAAATGCTGATGCTGTGATCGAAACGTTTAACTCTGGCCAATTGGGTGGTCTTGCTTTAGCTGAAATTGTCTTTGGTGAGTGTGTGCCGAGTGGAAAGCTGTCTATATCATTTCCTTATCATGTTGGTCAGCTACCGGTTTATTATAATCAGCTACCGGGTTGGCATGGTAGTAAGTATATTGATTTACCGATGACGGCACTTTATCCGTTTGGCTATGGCCTTTCTTATACAACTTTTGAATACTCAAATTTAGGACTTTCTCAAACGATTTGCGGGCCGACAGATTCTATCACTGTATCTGTGGAAGTGACCAATACTGGAAATTATGATGGTGAAGAAATCGTTCAGCTCTATGTGAGCGATTTAGTCAGCTCAGTTATGACCCCTTTTAAGATGCTGAAGGGCTTTGAACGTGTAAAGATCAATCGAGGTGAAACCAAAGTCGTTACGATTAAACTTGAGATTGAAGAGCTCGCTATTATTAATCCTTTAGGCAAGAAGAGTGTAGAGCCAGGAGTCTTTAAAATTGGGGTTGGATCAGACTCTAGGGATACGTCGTTATTATATGAAACGCTAATCGTTAAATAAATGAAAGCCTCTATCACAGTGATCTAAATTATTCTAGTACTGGTTAGAGGCTTTTATTTTACTTAGAGTATTGTGACGTTTGACTTAGCATATAAATCTAACTTTTTTCCTTATTTTGCACTTAAAGCAGCCACTGTGACATAGTTGTATGGCTTATTGAAATGCGGTAAGAAGAATAAGTCGGTTAATGCGAGTTTATCGATGGTTACTTTTTCTTGTATCGCAAGTGAGAAGAGATGGATGCCCATGGACATATCGTGTTTTGAAGCCATTTGTGCACCTAGAATCACTCTTGTGTTTTTATCATAAACGATTCTAAGTTTGACTTTTTCGTTATGTTCTTTTATGAATTCTGGTTTTTGATAATCTTCAATATCGGTATAAGCGACGTCAAGTCCTAACAGAGCAGCTCTTTCAGCGGTAACGCCAGTTGAGACCATTTTTAAATCGTATATAGCGATGCCATTAGAGCCTTGTACACCAGCACTTTCCACCGAATTGCCTAAAACATTATGCGCTGCAACTATAGCTGATCTAACGGCATTTGTTGCTAGAGCGATGTAGCTTGGACGATCAAGTGAGTTATCGTATACGGTTGCACAGTCACCGATAGCATAGACGCCTTGTGCAGAAGTACGTTGTCTCTTATCTACTAGGTAAGCGCCATTTTTAAAGGTGGTGAGGAACTCACTACCTAGCTCAGTATTGGGTCTAAATCCGATTGCAAGAACCACCATATCTGCTGGATGTGTTGCTTTATCAGTAATGACACGTTCAACCTTTCCATTGCCTTCGAGTTTTTGTACCGTTTCACCAAAAGCGAGTTTAATGCCATTGCCAGATAAGTTTTCATTCATCATAGCTGTGAAAGGTGCATCGTAGTAAGCAGGGAGGCTTGTCTGAGCAATGTCTATTAGTGTCACTGATTTACCATGTCTTTGGAAGGCTTCTGCAAGTTCAACCCCAATATAACCCGCACCAACGACGACGACATCCTTGATGGTTGGGTCTGCAAGCTTATCGATTACCACTTCTGCATGTTGATACAGCTTAACTTTTTGTACGTTTTCAAGATCGCCACCTTCAAGTTTCGGTACGATAGGCAATGACCCAGTTGCTAGAATTAAATCATCGTATTCTGCTTCGATGACCTCTCCAGTAAGTGTTTTAGCGTACACAATTTTGTTTTCAAAGTCGATTCTTTCAACAGGTGTTTCCATGTAGATTTTTGCACCTTTTGATTCAAGTGTTTCTTTATTTGAGTAGAAAAGACCATCGGGTCCGTCGATTTGATTACCGATCCAGAGTGCCATGCCACAGCCTAAAAAGCTGATATTGCTATTTGCATCAAATACGGTTACTTGATGATCTTTTGAGTTATCTAAAATAGTATTAGTTGCTGCTGTACCTGCATGATTTGCGCCAACGATTACGACTTTTTTCATATGTGTTCTCCTTAAATGTAATTAGTTTAAAATTGTAATTGTTACATATTTAACAGATACCATTTTTAGAGATTTTTAAACAGTTAAAATATTAACAATTCGTAACAGTTGTCAATCGGATAGAGAAAAAAAGTTTTTAAAGGCGACCAAATTTGCATTTATATAGGAAAGGCATAGATTTTTATTGACGTAAAACGTCTAAAGATGTTAAAATTAGGGTGCTCTAAAGGGGAGTAGCTATGGGAAACCAAGTTATGGTCAACATACTGGAGAAATCCTGGTCATAACTGCTTTGAAAGATAAGAGGCGAGACTTTTAGATTATTAGGCGATTAGTCTATTAATCTACAGGTCTCTTTTTTTCGTTTAAAAGTCAAAGTTTAAAGACCATTAAAAGTTAATAATTAATATCTATTAAAGTTAAAAATAAAGATCCATTAGTGTCAAAATCTAAATACCATTAGTAATGGCATAATATTGGAATTGGAGGTGTTTGAGCAAGTTTACAGATTAAAGATTTCAAAATAAAACGAGTTATAAGGAGAATTTCATATGTTTCAAGAAATACTTAAGGCTTTTACCTTGATCTTTATTGCAGAAATGGGAGACAAAACGCAAATCCTGGCGATGGCATTTGCGACGCGTTATCCTGTTAAGAAGGTACTCTTAGGGATTGGTATAGGAGCATTTCTCAATCATGGATTGGCGGTTCTGTTGGGAAGTTTGTTATCGAATTTTATACCAATCAACACGTTACAGCTGGTTGCAGGTATTGCGTTTGTGGGCTTCGCAATTTGGTCACTTAAGATTGAAGAGGATGACGAAGAAGAGACGCCTAAGTTTCAGTTTGGTCCAGTCGTGACGATAGCACTTGCCTTTTTCATCGGAGAACTTGGGGATAAAACCCAGTTGACTGCGATTACGCTTGCATCAGATGCGACTTATCCAGCATTTATTTTAGTGGGAACAGTGCTTGGGATGATTGCAACGGGTTTTATCGGTATCCTAATTGGTAGAACACTGGGGGATAAAGTGCCAGAAATTGCAATTAAGATATTTGCAGCATGTATCTTTTTAATATTCGGAATCCAAAAGCTGTCACAAACCGTTCCGACACAGTTTTTAACGGTTTATTGGATTGTACCTGTTTTATCGATCTTATTTGGTACGATTGGATTTATGATTTACAAGTTATTAGATCACAAGAGAAAAGGGATTGCTTCAGAATACGTCGCAGCAGCTAAGGCGCTATACGCCTATTATCATCATATTCAAGATGACTTAGAAGGCATATGTCTGGGAACAGAATACTGTGAAACTTGTCAAGGTGGCGCTTGTCCAGTTGGCAAAGCGAAACAAATTGTCCAGCTTGAGCTAAACAAAGAAGCTGATGTTTCAGCCTCAAAAAGTGATGTATCTACTAGTCAGCACAATTTAAATTCAAAATCAGATATAAACGAGCGCTTTAAAGAGAAGGCTTTTAATAAAGAGTCAGTAATAGATAGTTTAGCGGATACACTGATGATGCTGTCTAAAAATGTAGATGCCACTCGTGACAGCCAATTAAATGAACTCAGAAAACAGTTAGAATTACTGATATTCCATGTGACGATCGAGGAATTTACAACTGTAGAAGCTTATTTGGCACAGATTCGTGAAATGGATTCAAGCAGTACGGATAAAATTGAAGTTTATCTAAATAGCACAGTTTAAGTTGAGTTAAGATTACAGTTGTGTTTAAACAGAGCCGAATTAATATAAACTAATGTGAAGAGTTATCTTAATATTGAGATACAAAATAGAACTTAACAAATAGTATTTAAATATTGCAAACCTGTAACTACAATCGTTGATGCCATAAGAAATTTGTTATCAAATCAACCAATAGGTGATAATATTTATATAGCAATCGTGTGGTGCTTGGCGATAACTTTAATTGCCTTTGGCTTTGCAATGCGAATTTATAAAAAAATTTAGAATCGCATCATCGGGAGGAAATATGGTATATTTTGATCTAATCCATCAGTCACTTCAATATATTGAAACGCATTTAGACCAATCAATTACTCTTGAAGGAACAGCACAAACTTTTAACGTTTCAAAGTATTTTTTTAATCGCGTTTTCAATGCAGTTCTTGGAGAAAATTTTAATCAATACATTCGAAAGAGAAAGATGAATCTTGCGATAACACTTATGAAAAGTGGTGAGATGACTTTGACTGAAGTGGCATATGCCTTAGATTTTCCCGATCAATCTAGCTTTATAAAGGCTTTTAAAAAGGTTTATGAGGTAACACCAACAGCTGCACTTCAAAATATGGAACAATATACAGTTACTGATATTCCAGAAATTATCGAAAGGCCTTTTAAAAACTATAATGGTGATATCGTCTCAGATTTTACACTTTTGGATTTTGAGTCTCGTACCATTCGTGGGATTGTATTTGAAGTTGATTTGGCAGATGACGAGTTTAAGAATTTAATTCGTTCTAAAGCGGAACTACTAATAAATGAATTGAACTTAAGTGAGAATACTAGAAGCTATATGGTGTACTCAAATTGCAGACCGGGGTCAACTAAGTTTAATGCGATTTATGGGATAGAAGCTGAATTTGAAACAAGCATTGAAAATGTCTATTCAACTCAGTTACCTGGTCTATTTACTGCAAAGTTCAATTATTCAGGAGATTTACTAGAAATAGGGGATTTGCTGGAGACAGATTTTTATCGATTTCTGAGGGTTTCAAAACTCGAATCTGCAGAAAATCATATTGAGCTGATACAGGTATTTAACAATTTCAAATCCATCGAAGGTAACTTTGAGGTCTATGTGCCAATCAAAAAATTTCTGGAAGATGAGAATTTATAATTACAGCAATAAATGACAATTCAAAAAAAATCTCCTTTGTTATAGTTAGATCATAACTTAAACAAAGGAGATTTTATTATGAAAAATAAACATCAGAACAATACTGAAAGACAAGTAACAGATGATTATATGAAAGATTCACTAGCACTAATTTTTATGATTGGACTAATGATATCAGGCGCACTTTATATTATGATTCAACTCATTCATCCGCGTGAAACGATAGACATTGTTAAATCTAACCTATGGATTATTGTGGCAATCCTCACGATGATCATGTCACTCTTAAACGCAGCGGGATTTATAACACTCTATGTTAGAGAACGTATGTATTTCAAATCACTTGGTAAGATTTGCTTTCTGTTATTAGTAACTTTTTGGCTCTTATCTGCAATTTTTAGCTTTAATGAAGCATTTGTTTTACCCTTAGTAGCGGATACATCAAGTGACTATGTAATCGGTATGATGGGGTTGTTTGATCATGTAACAGTATCTGTGTCACTTGGTATTTTTCCAGTACTCTCCAATGTAGCAGGTTTATTATACGTCTTTGGTGGACTGGGTTTTGGTTTAAGCTTATCTAAATCCGTACGTTATAGTAAAGTCGTCACTCTGTTATTTGCATTTGCATCCTTTGCGACGATTGCAGCATCCTTCGTACCACATCCTTATAATCGTATCTTCGCATTTCCGATGGGAATCGCTTTAATTGCTTTAGGATATAATAGTATAAAGATGTACAAATAGCGATACAACCAGTTCACAGAAAAGTAAATCCATAGTATAATGAATTACACAAATTTTTTAGAACTATGAATTTATTTGGAGGTTAGAATGATTAAACTCGTCGCGGATTCAACATGCGATTTAAGTGAAGAACTGGTGGCCAAGTACGATATAGGAATTGCACCACTGAGTATCACCATAGATGGAAAAACCTATAAAGATCGCATTGATATTACAGCCGATGAATTCTTTTCTAAAATAGCTGAATTTAAGTCTCACCCTACGACTGCAATGCCTTCACCAGTTGACTTTTTAAAGCATTTTGAACATGCCTATCAAAATGGTCAAAATGAAATCCTTTGTATTTGCATGTCAAGTAAGACAAGCGGTTCCTATCAATCTGCTGAAATTGCCAAATCTTATTTTAAAGATGAACATCCTGAAAATGATTATAAGATTCACGTACTAGACAGTACATCCATGAGTCATGGGAGCGGTTGGTTAATTCTCAAAAGTTTGAGACTGATAGAAATGGATTAAATTTCGAAGAAATTGTCGATTATCTCGAACAACATAAGCGTAACGTAAAGCATTTTCTATCTGTGGATGATTTAGACAATTTAGTACGTAGTGGTCGATTGCGATATGGTAGCGCATTGATTGGTAAAATCATGAAGGTAAAACCAATCATGACCATGAAACAGGGTGAGGGTGCAATTGTAAGTAAAGAGCGAGGTAGAAAAGGCGTTCTTCAACATTACATCAATGCATTTAAATCTAGGGTTGATCTTGAACAAACCGATTTTGTCATTGTCGGCTATACTTCAGATAAACTCTACGCAGAGAATTTAGTTCATCTCATTCATTCAGAAACGGAGTTTAAAGGTGATATTCTTTTACTTCAAATGGGTGTTGCTGTAGGGACGCATGTCGGACTTGGTGGATTGTCATTTTACTTTATGGAGAAACCACATATTAAGGATGGCTTGCTCGTCAATAATATTAATAAGATTACGCACAAATAGTGTGTAAATATGAGTAATCAATAGACCAAGTCCTTAAAGACTTGGTTTTTTTTATTAGCCCCAATATCTCTTGTGGTAAAATCTAAGGACCTGATGTCCAAAGTTTTTTACTGTGATTTTTTATGCACTATTTTGTAAGGTGAATATTGATTTGTTAATAGGTATTATGTTATGAGACCAATAAGAACATCAAGAAAGCAAAAAAAATGATAAAGTATAACTTATTACAAAATAACATATATTGATATAAAGCTTTAAAATATTGGGATTTATAAGTCGTGTATATACATGTAAATATACAGTATAAATATTATAATAATATCATTTTGACTTTACAAAAAAAATAGCATATGTTAAAATTACCTTGTTGGAAAGAATGAATTTTTAAAATTTCGCAATAAGATTTGTGTTATTGATGACAGGAGAAGAGGAGCGTCAACAATAGACAACATGCTTTTGGGTGTTGTTTCATTGTTGTTTTTTTTGCCTATTTTTCGAATTATTCAGAAAATTCCAACATCTCTGATGCTCTCAACAAAGTAAGACTAAAACGAAGATGGGCGTTTATAAGTTGAGAGAAAATATAATAAGGGGGAGAAACTCTATGAAAAAGTTTCTGGCAATGCTATTGATTCTTGCATTGACATTTTCTTTAGTCGCTTGTGCAAGCGAAGCTAAAGAAAGTACTGATGCTGCAAGTGATCAAACAACGGGTGAGAAAGTTGAAACAAGAGTAATCAAAGTAACAACGAAATTCGTAGACGATGAGCAGACTGCGATTTCACTTAAAAAAGTAGTTGAAGCAATCAACGAAAGAAGCAACGGTTCTTTAGAACTACAGTTATTTACTGGCGGTATCTTACCGATTGGTAAAGATGGTATGGAACAAGTTGTTCAAGGTTCAGATTGGATCTTAGTTGATGGCGTTAACTTCTTAGGCGACTATGTACCAGATTATAACGCAGTTACAGGACCATTCCTTTATACTTCATTTGATGAGTATTTGGCTATGACAAAAACGCCACTTGTAGAAAACTTAAATGCACAAGCTGAAGAGCAAGGCATAAAAGTTCTCTCATTGGACTGGGTTTTTGGATTTAGAAGCATGATGACAAATAAACCGATTCATGAACCTGCTGATATGAATGGTTTAAATATCCGCGTTCCTACCAGCCAACTTTACACTTATACACTTGAAGCAATGGGCGCTAACCCAGTATCTATGCCTTATCCAGATACTTATGCTGCTATCCAACAAGGTGTTATCGACGGTGTTGAAGGTTCAATCATGACATACTATGGTACAAAGCAGTATGAAAACGTTAAAGAATATTCATTAACCAATCACCTTTTAGGCGTATCTGCAGTTTGTATTTCAACTCAAGTATGGGATAGCTTAACTGACGAACAAAGAACTATTATCTCAGAAGAGTTTGAAAAAGGTATGGAAGACAATTTAGCTGAAACTGAGAAGTTAGAAGCTGAATATGCTGATCTACTTAAAGCTGAAGGCGTTAACTTTAATGAAGTTGACGCAGTTGCATTCCAAAAAGCAGCAGCACCTGTTTTTGAAAAATTCGACAAATGGACACCAGGTATCTACGATGAAATCATCAAGGAACTTACTGTTATCCAAGAAAATTTAAAATAGTTAAGTAATATGTGGAGAAGTTGGAAGGATACGTCTTTCCAACTTTCTCAATAAAATTACAAGTGCATCTTATGTAGATACGAGTCAATGAACTCGTATGATATAAGATGCATTTGGATAGTAATATTGTTGGGGGTATATATGAAAAATTTCCGTAAGTTATTTGGAAAAGATTATGCCTTATATATCGGAAGTGTCTTTTTGTTAATAACGACATTAATTGTTATGATGAATGTATTTACGCGTTATTTCCTTAAGTTCACCTTTCATTGGGCTGAAGAGATTGCAGTAGGCTCGTTTGTATGGGTTATCTTTTTAGGTTTTGCTAGTTCTTTTAAAAGTAAAGGGTTAATAGGTGTTGAAGCCCTAGTAAAGTTATTGCCACCAAAAGGGCGATATATTTTAGAAATGATCACACTACTCATTACAGCTGGTCTTTCGTTTATTATGTTATTTTTTAGCTACAAGTACGTTTCGAATTCAACTAAAATAACAGCTGCACTAGAGATATCTTATAAGTATATTTATGCAGCAATTGTAATTGCATTCGGTCTTATTTCCATATATGCAATTTATTTCTTCATACAACATGTAATGGGATTATTTTCAAAAAATAAAGAAGATAAGGGGGATATAGAGTAATGGAAGCCTTGTATCCGATTATAGTACTCTTCGTACTATTTTTTCTAAATATCCCTATTGCATATGCATTAATGGGGGCATCACTTTTTTATTTCATCTTTATCAACAATACAATGCCTATGGAACTGGTTATCCAACAGTTTGTAACCTCTGTTGAATCTTTCCCATACTTGGCAGTTCCGTTCTTTATAATGGTCGGGTCCGTTATGAACTACTCAGGGATCAGTGAAGCCTTGATGAATTTCGCTGAAGTACTGGTAGGCCATTTAAGAGGCGGTCTTGCTCAAGTTAACGTTCTTCTAAGTGCACTAATGGGTGGTATCTCAGGTTCTGCTAATGCAGATGCTGCGATGCAATCGAAGATCCTAGTTCCTGAGATGGTTAAAAAGGGTTTTTCAAAACCGTTTTCGGCGGCTATTACAGCGGCATCATCAGCAATTAGTCCAGTTATTCCACCGGGAACAAACCTAATTTTATATGCAATTATTGCCAACGTTTCTGTTGGAGATATGTTCTTAGCTGCGTATATGCCTGGTATACTCATGGCAGTGGCTTTAATGATCGCAGTGCACATTATCTCAAAACGTAGAAACTACGAACCAAGTAGAGATAAAATGGCGTCTCCAAGAGAAATAGGTGGTCAATTTATCAAATCGATTTGGGCTTTACTCATTCCGTTTGGTATCATCATGGGGATGCGTATCGGTATGTTTACACCGACTGAAGCGGGTGCAATTGCAGTTCTGTTCTCTGTATTTGTTGGATTCTTTGTCTATAAAAAGTTAAAGTTGCACCATATTCCAATTATTCTTATGGATACAGTGAAAAGCACCGGTGCAGTTATGATTATCATTTCAAGTGCAAAGGTATTTGGATACTATTTAACACTTGAGAGAATCCCTCAAATGGTAACAGAGTTCTTGATGAATATGACGAGCTCACCACTCATACTATTAATGGTCATCAATATTATGTTACTTTTTATCGGTATGTTTATCGAAGGTGGCGCAGCGTTAGTTATTCTAGCACCGTTATTAGTACCTGCTGTTAAAGTGTTTGGTGTAGATCCAATTCACTTTGGTATGATTTTCATCGTTAATATCATGATTGGTGGATTAACACCTCCATTTGGTTCAATGATGTTTACCGTATGTTCAATAGTAAATGTAAAACTTGAGGACTTCCTAAAAGAGGTTTGGCCATTTATAATAGCATTATTGCTCGTGCTTGTTTTAATCACTTACTCAGAGGGTATTGCACTATTTACGCTTAATTTATTTTAGAATTAGGTAAAAGAACAAAGGAGTGTCCATGCAAAATATTAAAGATGTAAAAACGTTTCTTTTAGATATGGATGGAACGATTTATTTGGGCAATCATATGATTGACGGTGCATTGGAGTTTCTTAAGCTTCTCGAAGCACAAGGAAAATCTTATGTATTTTTAACCAATAATTCTTCAAAAAATCGGGAAGCGTATCAAGCAAAATTAAGTGGCTTAGGACTTGAAGTTGATCAAAACAGAATTTTCACTTCTGGGGAAGCAACCGCAATCTATTTAAAAAATCAGAAAAAAAATGCGAAGCTATTTGTTCTAGGGACACATTATCTCGAAGAAGAGTTGATTTCACACGGGTTTGAGCTCATTCGTGATCGATCTGAAATACCAGATTTCGTGGTACTAGGATTTGATACAACGCTCACTTATGAAAAGTTATGGATTGCCTGTGATCATGTAAGAGAAGGTGTGCCTTACCTAGCGACACATCCAGACTTCAATTGCCCCCTTGATGGTGGCAAATATATGCCAGATACAGGAGCGATGATTAAGTTTATCGAAGCTTCTACAGGTAAGTTACCTGAGGTCATAGGTAAACCAAGTCATCATATCGTTGAATCCATTTTAGATAAGTATCAGTTGGATAAAGACGAGGTTGCTATGGTAGGTGATCGATTGTATACCGACATTCAACTTGGTGTAAACGCTGGTATAACCTCAGTACTTGTATACAGTGGCGAAACGACAATCTCTGATTATGAATCATCAGAAGTGAAATCGGATTATCAATTTTCATCAGTAAAGGCAATCAGTGAAGCGATAAGATAAATAGAGAAAAGTAAAGGAATTGAGATGAGAGAGTTAATTGTTGACAAACTCAAAAGCAATCCAGTTATTGCAGCAGTTCAGACCGAAAAGGACGTCGATGCAGCGATCAATTCAAAGGCGAGTACGATTTTTCTGCTCTGTGCAGATATATTCAATGCGCGACTTCTTGTTGATAAAATAGAAAAGGCGGGTAAGAATGCCATTATTCATATGGATTTCTTGGAAGGAATTGGTCGTGATTCAAAAGCGATTGATTACATCATAAAAGAGATTCGTCCATTTGGTGTGATTAGCACCAAAAGTAGTCATATAAAAGTGGCAGCAAGTAAGGGCATATTTACCATTCAACGATTTTTCTTAATTGACAATAAGTCTTTTGAGATGACTGTAAAAAGTGTTCATACGCTTAAACCAGATATGGTTGAAATTATGCCCGGCGTAATGCCGAGTGTAATTAAAAGAGTAAACAGTCAGTTAAGCGTTCCAGTCATTGCTGGGGGCTTGATTGATTCAGAACAAGACGTAAGAGATGCACTCGCATCCGGAGCGGTTGCAGTTTCAACTAGTAAAAAAAGTTTGTGGAATTTGAAGTAATTAAATAGGGATGGTTGAGA
This sequence comes from Firmicutes bacterium UBA6226, assembly GCA_002441045.1. Next base: position 13,134 of record DJWQ01000047.1, read on the forward strand.
AGATGGAGAGCCAATTAGTAAGCCTTACAATGGTTTATTAAAAGTGCTCTCCTTTTTTAATTGAAAAAATAGGATTGGAGTTTATGTATGTATGATATAGCGATTATTGGTGCTGGAATAACTGGTACTGCTATTGCGCGTGAACTTTCGAAGTTTAAGTTGAATATTGCACTTATCGAAAAAGAAAATGATATTTCTGACGGTACCACTAAGGCAAACAGTGCAATTGTTCATGCCGGTTACGATGCCACAGAAGATAGTTTAAAAGCTAGGTTCAATGTAAGAGGCAATGAACTTTATGAAGCATTAACAAGAGAGCTTCATGTTCCGTTTCAAAGAATTGGTTCATTGGTTTTAGCATTTTCCGAAGAAGAAATGACTACCGTTCATCAATTGTACGAAAGAGGTCTAAAAAATGGTGTACCTGAGTTAAGTATACTTACAAAAGAAGAAACTTTAGCACTGGAACCAAATGTCACTGAAGAAGTCTTTGGAGCACTTCATGCAAAAACAGCTGGGATAGTGGGGCCATGGGAGCTTGCCATTGCACTAGCTGAAAATGCAATCGATAATGGCGTTAGACTATTCTTAAATCACAAAGTGACAGGAATTGAAAAAAAGGCTGAAGCTTATGTCGTTAAAACGAATCAAGCAGATATTACCACTAAGCTAGTCATCAATTGCGCAGGTCTTTTTGCGGATGAAATAAACGACATGATTGCACCAAATGCATTTAAAATCTTACCGAACTCTGGTGAGTATAACCTATTTGATAAATCAATGGGCAAGCACGTTAATTCAGTCATCTTTAGATGTCCAACGAAGAAGGGGAAAGGTGTATTGGTAGCGCCTACCGCACACGGTAATCTGATCGTAGGTCCAACATCGACCTATGTAGAGGACAAGAATGATTTGGCGACAACATTTGATGGCTTATCATTTATTAATGATTATGCAAAAGAAACGGTAAAAGACCTTGATTTTAGAAATGTAATCACTTCCTTCACGGGACTAAGAGCTAAAACTGAAAATGGCGATTTTATCGTTTCTCTATCGAAGGATGCGCCTAATTTTATCAATGTAGCTGGTATTGATTCGCCTGGTTTAACAGCAGCGCCAGCTATTGCGGAATATGTGGTTTCTTTAGTTGAAAATTCGTTTGGTGGTTTGAAAATCAATGTGGATTTTAACCCAAATCGTAAACCTCCGATTCATTTTATTAGTTTACCAGATGAAGAAAAAGACAGTTTGATAAAAGAGAATCCTGCATTTGGTAGAGTGATTTGTCGATGTGAAAACATAACAGAGGGTGAAATTATCGACGTCATAAGTAGAAGTGCAGGGGCGACTACCTTGGACGGCGTAAAAAGAAGAGCAAGACCTGGCTCAGGTAGATGTCAAGGTGGATTCTGTGCACCAAGAGTTATGGAGATCTTATCGCGAGAGTTAAAGATCGATATTGAGAATGTGGTCAAAGACTCAAAGGACTCGTTTATACTAACGGGTCATACCAAATAACACTTGGAGGATTATATGATTCATTATGATATTGTTGTAATCGGTGGTGGCCCAGCGGGGCTGGCAGCTGCAATAGAAGCTAAGAAAAACGGCATTGAAAAAGTACTTTTAATTGAAAGAGATAGAGAGCTAGGTGGCATCTTACAACAATGTATCCACAACGGCTTCGGACTTCATACTTTCAAAGAAGAATTGACAGGTCCTGAATATGCTGAAAGATACATTGAAATATTTCATGACTTAGGAATTGAATATAAGCTCGATACTATGGTTTTAGAAGTATCTCCAGGCAAACTGGTAAAAGCCATCAATTCAGCGGATGGTTTGCTTAAAATACAGGCAAAAGCGGTTATATTGGCGATGGGATGTAGGGAAAGAACAAGGGGCGCTATTAGAGTTCCGGGAACACGACCAGCAGGTGTGATGACTGCTGGAACGGCACAACGATTTGTCAATATGGAAGGCTACATGGTTGGTAAAAGAGTGGTCATCCTTGGTTCTGGTGACATCGGTCTAATCATGGCAAGGAGAATGACGCTTGAAGGTGCAGAAGTTCTGGCAGTAGCTGAACTAATGCCATTTTCAGGCGGTTTGAAAAGGAATATCGTTCAATGTCTAGACGATTTTAATATTCCACTGTATTTAAAGCATACGGTGACCAACATCGAAGGAAATGATCGTGTCTCGGCGGTTACCATTGCAGAAGTTGACGAGAAATATAAGCCAATCCAGGGTACTGAGAAACGATTTGAATGCGATACATTGCTCTTATCAGTTGGCTTAATTCCCGAAAATGAACTCTCCAAGGAGACCGGTGTTGATCTGGATCGAATAACAAGTGGACCAGTCGTAAGCAACACTAGAGAAACATCTATACCAGGTATTTTTGCATGTGGTAATGTGGTTCAAGTACATGATTTGGTAGACTGGGTTTCTGAGGAAAGTCAAATTGCTGGTAAAAATGCTGCAAATTATGTAAAACAATTAGATGGATCAATTGGTGAAGCAATTTTAAGTTTATATCGAGTTAAAGCAACTAATGGAATCAGATATGTGGTGCCTCAAAAAATTGAAATCTCGAAAGATATCGTTAATCTGGAACCTCATAACAAAGTCGAATTAATGATGCGTGTAGACAACGTCTATAGCGATGTTGTGATTCAAGTTAAGTCGGGAGAGCAAATCCTAGATGAGTTTAAAAGACCGCATGTCGCACCAGGAGAAATGGAAAATATTAAAGTAAATGTAGAAAAGCTATTATTAGCTCAAAATGGAGAAATTTCAATAGAACTTTTAAGAAAGGAGGCGTAATTTTGGAAAAAATAGATATGGTCTGTATCGTTTGCCCAATCGGTTGCAACATGACAATTAGTGAGGACACTTCGGAAAAAAGTGGCTTTAAAGTAGTTGGCAATAAGTGTTCAAGAGGTAAAAATTACGCTGTAAAGGAAATGAAAAAGCCGACGAGGATGCTGACGACGAC
>DJWQ01000245.1 GCA_002441045.1 Firmicutes bacterium UBA6226
GATAAAGCTAAATTCTCTGGAATATCTGAAGGAATCTTAGCATATAAGCCAGATTCAAATAGAATTGCTTGCCCCTTAATATCAACTTGATCGATACTTTTTCTAATTTCAATAATTTCTTCTATTACAAGTGGCGTTAATGATAGTGAAACTAATGTCGCTATCTTATCGCCTACTTTTAAGTCAGTTTTGCCTATTAATGCATCGCCTATTTGAGCAACTGTGCCGATCAGCATACCACCTGATCCAGTAACAGGGTTTTTGTGTTTACCTTGCTTTTCAACGATATCGAGCATAATTTCTTTAATTTTGCCTTCGTCACCGTTCGCTTGTTCTTTAATTTGCGTAAATGACGCAGAATCAATGTTAAGCGTTTGTACATCAATTAATATCTCATTGTCATAGATTTCCATATCATTTGAGATCTTTTGTGCCGGTTGTGGTAATATTCCTTTTGGTTCAATAACACGATGTGTTCCAAATTTACAGCCTTTTTTCATAAGTTCCTCCCAAAAATTGAATCAAATCCCGTTAACCTTAAACGTTAGTATTTTATAAGTGCAATTCTTATGCCAAATCTTTAACAAATGTTCCCTTTTAAGAACATACGATTAATCTCTATGCTGTAACTAGTTAACTATTGTGCTTAGAATTCACTGGAATATCTATGCTTCAGTTCCATAGTGTTTACCTTTTCCTAAAATAAAAATACTTTTGTGAACACTTAAATTTTTAGACAAAATAAAAATTTAAATTGCATTCTTAAAAAAAACAAATAAAAAAACGCCGAATTATCGGCGTTATATCTGATACTTTTTCATTTTTGATTGCAAGGTTTGTCTTGGTAATCCTAATCTTTTAGCAGCTTTAGAGATATTTCCTTCTGTTTCACCCAAAACGGTAATAATCAACTGCTTTTCGTAGCCTGAAAGCGCTTCTTGTAAATTAAAATGTTCAGGGGTTGTAATGATATTCCTTTCAATTTTAGGCATTTGCTTTTCATAAAACGCTCTAAAATTATATGGCAAATCGTCTATTCGAATTAAGTCCCCATCAACAAGATTCGCTGCACCCTCTATAACATGTTCCAACTCTCTGACGTTACCATCCCATGGATACTCATTGAAAAGTGCCATTACTTCTGGTGTAACCCCTTTCAGGCCTCTATAAAGTAGACCATTATACTTCTTAATAAAATATCTTGTAAGAACTGGAATGTCTTCACGTCGATCACATAGCTTAGGAATCCATAGGGTAACAGTGTTCAGTCGATAATATAAGTCGCGTCGAATCAATCCCAAATCAATGGCCAAATTGGGCTCGATATTTGTAGCTGCAACAATTCTAACATCAACACTTCGCTCTTTTGTGTCTCCAATTCTTCTGATTTTTCCATCTTGAAGCACCCTTAAAAGCTTTGCTTGAAGCTCTTGAGGCATTGAATTTATTTCATCTAAGAATAAAGTTCCCGTATCTGCAAGTTCAAAAAGACCAGGTCGATCAACAGCGCCAGTAAAGCCCCCTTTAACTGTCCCAAAAAGAATTCCTTCAAGTAAGGAACTCGGTAGAGCGGCACAATTTTGAGCGATAAATGGCTTGTTTTTCCTTTTACTAGAATTGTGAATTGCCTGGGTTAAAAGCTCCTTACCCGTTCCAGTTTCGCCATATATTAAAATGGCAATATCTGTAGCTGCAGCTTTCATTGCAATTGCCTTAACACGGTTAAACTCTGAGTGAACAGTTATAATATCTTCAAAGTGATAACCTTTTTTTCCAGATGGCTGGATTTTAAGGGATTCTTCTGAGCCCTTCGCCTGTGATTGCAAATCAATTACTTTTTCTGTTAGCTCCTTATAGCTTGTAATGTCTCTAGAAATTTCAATAGCACCTGCTATATGACCCTCGTTTATAATCGGAAGAGTACTATTAATCGTCGCTATGTTTTTTCCTTTATAAGTTCGATAGGTTTGCTCTCGATTCAAAATAGGCAATTCTGTCACGAGCACTTTCAAAAGGGTACTTTCCTCTTCCTTTAGTGACGGATAGATTTCGGTGATGTGTTTGCCGATAGAGTCTTCAATATTAATGTCATCTAGGAGGGCAGAATTGCGATTACAATAAACGAGATTCCCTTTTTCATCGACGATTTGAACGCCATCACTTATATATTCAAGCATTATTTTTACATGTTCCAGAGTTAAAATCGGATGCATCTCAACACTCCTATCATCAAAGTGCCGACATTTCGGCTATAGCCGAAATGTCGGCACTTTATAATATTGTACCTTTTCCATAATCCTTTGCCAGCTTAAGCTTTTCATAGGCTAAGTGAACAAACTTATCCTCTGATTGCCACTGATCAATGGACAAAACAACATAACGGCAGGTTACATTAATCTCTCTTTCCTTATCCTGATCTTTAACTTTGGCGTATTTGATATTATGAATTCGATCTCTAAGTTGATTGGTAATATCATAAGCAACCGTATGCGAAACATTGGGCATTACGATTGCGAAGGTGTCCCCTTTAACCCTCGCCACCTGACAGCCATTGGATGCAAGAATGCTATTTTCTTGAATAAATGCTTTTGTGACTTTTACGATATCAATTAGCACTTTATCTCCAGTAAAAATGTCAAACGTCTTATTGACTTCGCCTAGGTCGTCAACATCGAAAAAAACGACGGTTGAAAGCATTTGTGATTGTTGACTTCTCTCAAATTCTAATGACAGAACGTTTTTTAGTTTCTCTTCAGTATTAATTTTGATGAGCTCACGGCTGATAATTTCTTCATTCTTGAAAATCTCATTTACCTTCTCCGAAACTTCTTTATTGAAATATTCATTGACGATAAATGCTAAAAACAAAAGAACGACAGTATAAAACAAAATAACGATGTACCATTCGATAAATTTCGTAAACGCACTAATGGTAATCCAAACGCTCGGAAAAATACTGGCCACTAAGGCAAATATAAACAATCGCCGCGTGCCCATTTGTCTAAAATTATATCTCTTTTGTTTTTTCTCGCGTTTTTTGAACATGACATTAATCTCTTTTCATATCTATTTTAATCACTACTTCAGAAGGTTTCTCTTCTTCACCTTCGATTTTTAATAAATACTTTAGTTCGATTATGGATTCATTCCAACTGAGATCAACGCCATATGTTTGCATCATAAATGTTCCATATGGCGTTTGATAAACCGTCTCGTTCCAAACACTCTTTTCAATTTTTAAAACACTTGTATTATCACCATAGCGCTTTATTGAGATAATGCCATCTTCAAATGTCAAAAGCGTCTTTGTTCCTTCCATTTCAACTTCCTTGTACATCAAGAAGGTCTTATTAGGCTCTTTTTTATAAGTTGCTTCTGCAACCTGTGTCATTTCATTTATTTCACCATCGCCACTTGTGATGATAGAGTTAACGATGATTCTTAAATTTTCACTTTTCATTATTCTGCAATCCATTTATTAACTAACGTTTTGATACTTTCCACATGGCTTTCTGACTCTTGTCTAGCTACAGCACCATCCTGACGGATTATCGCGTCAAAAATTCGATTATGTGAAGCTTGAATTTCTTTAAAATTGTTAAACTCATTAAAGTAAATTAATCTAAAACGTTGGAATTGATCGTGTAAATCATAAATGATGCTAATCAGTCTTTGGTTTTTTGTGCCTTCAAAGATCAATGAGTGAAACTCATTATCGCTTTCGATCATACTTTTCTTATCCATGCTTAAAAGAGATTCATTAAAGTGCTCAACCACTTTTCCAAGTGCTTCTTTCTCACTTAAAGTCATTCTCTCCGCTGCCAAATAAGCTGCAAAGCCCTCTAACTCCTTGCGGATTTCAAGTACTTCCATAATGTCTTTTTTAGTTAAATCGGCAACATATGCCCCTTTTCTTGGGATCATTATAACAAAGCTTTCTTTTTCAAGCTTTCTAATGGCTTCGCGCACTGGTGTACGGCTAACGCCCAACTGATCAGCGATAGTGACTTCCATTAATCTTTCGCCTGGCTTTAACTCCCCTGCAAGAATAGCATTTCTAAGATACTCGAAAACAACCTCTCCAAGTGGTTTGTAATTTCTGATTTCCAATTTGTCAAAATTCACGTTCATAACCCCTCCACTCAACTTTTACTGTTTATTATATGTTGCTACTAGATAACACTGTGAATACTGAAGCTTTAACTTTTTATGTGCCTTTTTCGCTTTCTCATAGCTGCCATAAAAAGCAAATACAGTTGGACCACTACCACTCATCAGAACGCCCTCTGCGCCAAATGCCATTAGAGTTTGTTTGATCTCCTCGACTTTAGGATAAAGTTTCAAGGTAACCGTTTCTAGGACGTTCATAAGTCCACTTAGTATGTCTTTCCGATTTTGTGTTTTTAGTGCCTCTATCATTTTAGGTGTGTCAGGATGCGCTTTTACTTCGCTCAGCTCTAAACCACCATAAACGTCTTTAGTAGATACGCCAAAACTTGGCTTAACCAATATCATCCATGCGTTTTCAAACCCTCTGATCGGTTCGAGAATTTCACCTAATCCTCTTGCGATTGCAGCCCCTTCGCAAAAGCAAAATGGGACGTCTGCACCAAGTTCAAAGCCAATGCTTTGCATTTCTTCGGATGACAAGTTTAAATGACATAGCTGATTAATGCCCTTTATTACTGCAGCTGCATTTGTACTTCCGCCAGCAAGTCCAGCCGCTACAGGTATGTTCTTATCGATTTGTATCTTAAATCCAACGTTGAGCTTAAAGCGATCGATCATTATTTGAGCCGCTTTGTAGGCAATGTTGCGATGATCCGTAGGTAAAAATGAATCAGAGCAAGTTAATTCGATTTTCGTTTCAGAAATCAAAGTCACGGTAACGAGGTCATATAAATCGATTTGCTGCATGATCATTTCTACATCGTGATATCCGGAAGGTCTTCTTGATAGAACATCCAGAGTAAGATTGATTTTTGCTCTAGCTTTTATCTGTACACTTTGAGCATTTTTTAAATCCAATTGAACACCTCTTCTTCATCTACTCTATTAAGTATGTGAATACAAAATACAATAAAAATACATTATACTCAATTATATGCCATTTTGTATAAATTATAAAGTGTAATTTCAAAAAAAAATAAATCTGCCAAAAGAAGTAACTTTCTGACAGACTAAATAAGGTTTTATTTAAATGGCAACTGGTTTTTATTAAAGACCATCACATAAAAGGTTGTGTAAAGAACGCCTCTAATCATCTGAAATTGGTCGGGGTACTTTTCCATTATAACGTCTTTGAAGCTCTGCTCTTCAAATGGCTCTATAACCTCTTTGATTTTTTTAAAGCCAATTTTTTCATAACTCTTTTGTGCGCGTTTATTAAAATGCGACACGCGAAGCTGCATTTCTTCAATAGGGTAATGTTCAAAAACATACTCGAGGTACCTTTTTAGCATTTCAGTCCCAAATCCTTCACTTAAATAGTTAGGATCAACTGCAATTCCAAGTTCTGCACGTCTTTTTAGCCACTTGATGTTCTTAAGTGTTACAAAACCAAGTGGATAATCGTCTATAAAGAGGCCATAAACTTTTTTTCGGATCCACTTTTGTTTTGAATCGTACCAACCATCAAACTCTTCTTTGTATCTAAATGGAAAGTTATATTGAAAAAATCGCGGGTCCTCATGCGCCCCCCATTTCTCAAACGCGTAGATATCACTTCGCTTAAATTTCCTAAACTCAAGCATAATATCACCTCATTTGTGAGGTATTTGCAAACTTTGTATACTTACCCAGCCATGCGAGGTAAACTTTACCGGTTTCACCGTTTCTTTGCTTGGCGATGATTACTTCACCAATCCCCTTAAGCTTTTCATCTACCGTATCTGGGTTATAGTACTCATCACGGTAAAGAAACATAACCAAGTCGGCATCCTGCTCAATGGCCCCGGACTCACGTAAGTCCGAAAGAATCGGACGATGATCCGCTCTGAGTTCAGAAGCACGAGAAAGCTGTGACAGTGCGATTACCGGACAATTCATCTCTCTGGCTATCCCTTTTAACGAACGGGAAATCGTTGAAATTTCTTGCTGTCTATTTTCTGACTTACCGCCACCTGACATCAGCTGCAAGTAGTCGATCATAATCATATCAAGACCGTGATTCATCTTTAATCTTCTACATTTACTTCTAATTTCTGCAACAGTAATACCTGGTGTATCATCTATAAACACCTTTGCCTCTGCAAGCTGTGCAGAACTTCTAGCAAGCTTGAACCAATCATCATCCTCAATTTGACCCGTACGGATATCACCGATGGAGACGAGTGACTGTGCTGCGAGCATACGCTGAACCAACTGATCTGCTGCCATCTCTAGAGAAAAAATAGCGACGCTTTTCTTATCTTTAACTGCAGCGTTTTGACATAAGTTAAGTGCAAACGCCGTTTTACCCATCGAAGGACGCGCAGCGATAAGAATCATATCTGATCTTTGAAGCCCATTGGTCATTTCATCAAGTGCATCAAAACCGGTTGATATACCCGTCATCGCATTTGGATCCTCATGCAACTGAACGATTTTCTCATAAGTCGTCTGAAGGACATCAGATATGGCTTGAAACCCTTTCTTATCTCTGTTTTGCGAAATTTCGAAAATATTCGATTCTGCCTCTTCCAATAAAAGTTCAGCATCATGCGACTCATAGCCTTTGTCGACGATCTCTGTAGACGCGCGAATTAGACGTCTGAGCATAAACTTTTCATGAATAATTTTCGCGTGATTTGAAACGTTGGCGATTAAAGTACCAACATCTGATAATTCGGTTAAATATTCAAAGCCACCCACGGTTTCCAGTAGCTTATTCTTAGTCAATTCATCTGATACGGTGATTAAGTCAACCGTCTTTCCTTCTGAAAACAATTGCTTAATCGTTCTAAATACTTCCTTGTGCGCCTCATGATAAAACTCATCCTCATTTGAGATGACATCCATAACATCACCAATCAAGTCACTATCAAGCAATAAAGAACCTAAAACACTTTGTTCTGCGTTAATATCGTGTGGCATTGTCTTCAAATTCATGGCAATACTCCTAGTGCATTTTTTCTTATTATAACACAGTTACGGTATGAATTTTACTATGTCAAAGTACCTAAATTTAAGATATTTCAGTTTTCCCTTATGCAGACGATAGTACATTGCCACATCTTTGTAGTGTGCTAAAGCTTGATCTATGGCTTTCATAACCTGATCCTCTGTCACCACTTCAGGCTTACTATATAGCAATTTAAGCCATAAATTGACCTCTCCCTTAGGATAATCTGCCCGCTTGAAGACAAACTCAGGTTCATGAAGCGGATAATCCTTCGATTCCGCAAGTAAATAAGCCAGCAAATAAATGATCCTTATCGCATAGGCATGTGTATTTTTTCTTCTTAAATATCTGAATGGCAATCTTAAATAAATTAAAATCAATAAAACGATAAAGATAATACCCATAACGATCCATTTGGTCCACTTAGAAGGTTGTGAGAGCACTTCTGTGTCCACATTAGAATTAAAATCACCTCTTCCACCATCGCCCTCAGCTAATAGGTCTTCAAGATCGATTGGTGCTTCTGTAGTTGGCACATTTCCTAGACTACCTATGTCTATTGTAGTCTCTTCCTTTTGTATCAAATCCTCTAACGTCGGTGCAAGCGCTTCACTTTCAGCTTCTGAGTAGATTGGAGTACTCTCAAAAATCATCCATCCGTATCCCTCAATATAGACTTCTGCCCAAGCGTGTGCATCCTTTTCAGTCACCTTAGAGTAATCCCCATTCGGATCGACCTCATTGGGATCAACTCGAAATCCCTCAACGTAACGTGCAGGAATATCATTAATCCTCGCCATAACCACAAGTGCAGATGCAAAGTAAGTACAGTATCCCTTTTTTGTTTCAAATAGAAAGCTTGAAACAAAATCACGTCGTTCTCTGTTGCTAATGGGTGTTAAGCTATAGGTGTAATTTTGCGATAAAAACTGAGTTAGCGTGAGCATTTTTTCATAATCGGTTTCACCAAAGGAGCCAATTTGTTTTGCCAGCTCTATGGTTCTTGGCTCAACACGGTTTGAAACCTGAAGATAATCTACCTCTGGTGAAAGAAAGAAGTCTCTTCGAGTAGCATAAAAGTCATAATCCTTAAGGTATTTAACAAACGCACCTGTTTTATAAAATGCTTCATTTTCTGCTGATGCATAGACTTTATTATTGCCTAGACTCGTCTTGTATAGCCCCATCGGCGTAAACAGCGTAACCGTCTTAGTCAACTTTCTATTGATTTTAATCGAACCAGAAATCCCGTCGTAGTCACCACTCGTTAAGAGATCGATATTGTCCTGATTCGAAAGATAATATTTATAATTTGTTTTATAGGTTATGCCATTATTGTTCCATTTTAAGCCATCATAATTGTCTTTTATCGTGGACTTCAAATAGACCGCTTGTGTAATTGGCTTATCAAACTTCACCCAAAATAGCGGATCCACACTATTGATTTCACCTAAAGGTCCTCCTAAAATATCACCACTTCCTTGGAAGCCAGTTTCCTTAAGGGAATACATTTGAAGCTTTGATCCTTCATAGCCACTTCTAGCGCCCCATAAATTAGGTGTTACCAAGTCTACAAGATAATTCACCTGATTAATTGGAAATGCAGCTGAAACAAAGCCAGCAACAAGGACGATTACTAGTCCAAAAACCAAACTGGTTAGCATCAGATTTCTAGCAGGGTAATAGGCAGTGTTAAACCCTGGATGTGCTTTGATGAGCTTATCGTGGTGATCCATAACAAAATACGCCACAGCACCTGCGAAATATAGTGCACTGTATAACCAAGGTAAGTCAACAAATTGATACCAAAACCATACATAAAATAGGATCGGTAACACTAATATTGGCTTTAGCCAGCGGTATCGATAAACTAAGAAAATCAATACCGTAATGACCAATACCAAAATAATCAGTAAATACAACTCGTAACGTCTTTGCTTTGATGCTTCTATCTTCGTTGGCGCATTATTTATTTTCTCATCCACAAACCATTGGCCGAACGGTACAACCTTTTCATAATCCAAACGATCTCTAAGATCTCGAATCCATTTGACGTCATGCCTGATCGCAACATTCTCTCCATCACTAACAGGCGTCAAAGTTTCCTCAACAAAGAGCTCTTGACGATTCATATAAGTTAAAACGGCATCGGCTATATAGAGACACATCAATAAGGCAATCAAAATCAATATCACCTTATAGGTTACTTTCTTATATCTGTATAAAGTATAAAAACCAAAGTAAACCATAACTGAAATGCTAAAATATAGAACACCATCCACAGACAGCTTGATAAAATAATTAACCGTTAAAAGTACCGCAAGTAAAATCACATATCCAGTAGCCCATTTAGTAAGTTTTATTTTATTGTCCATAGGCCACGTCCATTATTCGATCAATATAGTGTAATCTCAAAAGCCTACTTTGATATTTTGAATAGAGTTCTTTTTCGAGAGGTGTTTTAGGTGAAAAAGTGAATATGGTTAATCTCTGATGATTTTGAGATAACGTTTCAAAAAAAGACGGCGTCAAATGCTGACTTACAAGTACAATTTCTTGTCCAGACTTAACCAAGTCAACGTTCATATATCGATTGACAAAATTAGCAAAAGGAAATTCAGAGTCACTCTCAAAAGAGGTTAAATCCTCTAAAAAGGTGTGAAAATCACTTCCTGTATTGCCCTCAAGAACTGTACCGGACTGATTATTAATAATAATCTTCATATTAATCTCATCATCTAAAAATCGTTTTGAAAGCGATGCAACAAAAGAAACCATCTCTTCTTCCTCTAAAAGATTAAGTCCTTCTGAATATTGTCCATTTAAGAGGACCACTAATTTTGTACTAACGGTCTGCTCAAACTCTTTAGTATGCAAATCGTCCTTTTTTGCACTGATTTTCCAGTGAATATTTTTAAGTTGATCACCAGGTTGATAGGGTCTAATGTTAACCAGATTGGTACGATCTTCAAGTGTTTGACGATTGGATTTAAGCGTCCCAAAAAAGTCCATCGATTGAAGGACGCGCTCTTTGATTGGCTTTACCTTAGGATAGACGGTAATATCCACTTCTTTGTTAAAATCAATGGTTCTTTTGCCAAGCATTAATGGATCGTATAGATCAACTTTAACTTTTCCAAGCTTGTAATAACCCCTATACTTACAGATGATGTCCTTTGAAAAATTAATCCGATCAAAATTCTTAAAATAAGCAATTTCCTTTAAGCTTGAGTCCGTATCCATTTTTTTATCGAGTTTAAATTCGATCACTGCATGTAGAATTGGCACGATGCTCGTATTTGACAGTTTATAATCGATGTTAACTGCATCTCCAGAAGAAACGACGTTATCACTCGTATAATACAAGATATAAAGGTTACGTTCATTGTGCCTAAGCATGAGTACCATGCTTAGCCAAATCAAAAATGTCAGCAACCATAAATAATAGAGTGTTTTTCCCCCTGACAGAACCGATACGACTAAAAGAAAGGCCATTAAGACATACAGAGACCTACGAAATCCCTTTGTCATAAATCCCCCTAACGTACTACTTTAGGTACTTCAACCGAATCTACAATTTCCTGTAAAAGCCCTTTAAGGCCAGCCCCTCTATGAATGGCTTCACTCTTAAGGATGAGTCTATGCCCTATAATTGCCTCATAAATGTCTGATATGTCTGAAGCGATTACAAACTCTCTACCTTCTAAGTAGGCTTTTGCCTTTGCTCCTTTAAATAAATGAACAGAGGCTCTTGGGCTTGCCCCTAGTTTTATCAAATGATGCTCACGCGTGGCTTTGACGAGTTTGACGACATAGCTTTTAAGTGCCGGATCAACGTAGACTTTATCAATATCGCGTACTGCGTCTTGAAAGTTTTCCTTTGTTATGACAGGTTTAATATCCACATTCTTTTCTTTCAGGCTCAAAATGTCAACCTCTTCGTCTGCGGTTGGATAACCTAAAGAAATCCGCATCATAAACCGATCCAGCTGTGCTTCTGGAAGTGGAAAAGTACCCTGAAGCTCGATTGGATTTTCAGTTGCGATAACGATAAATGGCGCTTCAAGTTTAATCGACTGTCCATCCACTGTTACTTGAAATTCTTCCATTGCTTCTAATAAACTAGATTGTGTTTTTGGAGAGGTTCTATTGATCTCATCCGCTAAAAGCACGTTCGTAAAAATTGGACCTGGATGGAACACAAACTGTTCCTTCTCTTTTGAAAATATTGAGATACCGATCAAATCTGAAGGCATTAGATCCGGTGTAAACTGAATTCTTCTAAACTCTGAATCCATAGCTGCAGAAAATGCTTTAGCAAGCGTCGTTTTTCCTAGCCCAGGTAAATCTTCGATAAGTACATGTCCCCCTGAAAGCATTGCGATCAATATACTTTCAATTGCTGTATCTTTTCCAACAAGCGTTTTCCTAATTTCACTTTTGATGGATTCTATCATAGCACACTCCTTTATCTGATTTTTCTGATAATTCCACCTACAAAATAAGAAGATCTTTCGATCTTCTTATTATTGATGTCATATCCATTGTTGCTTCTGTCATATCCTAGATGATTCTGTCGTTCCTTGCTGTCTAATAAAATGATACCCTATTTTTAAGCAAATTTGCTTTAAGATTTGTTTATATTTCAGAAAATTACGTTAAAAATAGGTCATAAATTGCCACAAATTTTAATGTAATTCTCATGTAGACGATTACTCTTCGATAACTTGAACCTTCATTTCCGCTGAAACCTTTGGATAGACTTTAATAGTAACTTTTGTCGTTCCTAGAGTTCTAATCGGTTGATCCATAACGATTTTTTTCTTATCAATATCCAGGCTGTATTTCTTTTTAATCATTTCAGCAACATCTTTATTGGTGATAGAACCAAATAATCTGCCACCCTCACCCGCTTTAGTTTTAAAAGTAATCTCAAAGGTATTGATTTTTTCAGCTAGCGCTTTTGCTTCATCAAGCTCTTCTTGTGCACGCTTTTCTTTAGCAGCATTTTGATGTTCTAATTGTCTGACGCTGCCATCTGTTGCTTCCTTTGCAAGTCCTCTAGGAATAAGGTAATTTCTAGCATGTCCATCACTTGCATTTATAATTTCACCTTTTTTTCCCGTACCTTTTATGTCTTTTAAGAGTATGACTTTCATTTCGATGCCCCTTCCTCATAATATTGATCGATACTTTCAATAAGTCGTTGTTTCACATCTTCGATATTTGCATCCTTGAACTGTGCGCCGGCAACTTCAAGATGACCGCCTCCACCTAGTTTTTCTAAGATGATTTGAACATTCACATCACCTAAGGAACGTCCAGAAATAAAGACTGTACCATCGAGTTTTTGTGCAATTACAAAGGATGCATTAATACCTTTTATATCTAACAGATCATCTGCTGCTTGAGCAGCGATCAGTTGAATACTTTCACTTTGAACGTCTGAGCTTGATATGGCAATACTTTCTCTATGACGTATTGCTGTCCCCACAATGGAAGCCTTCTCGATAAAAGTCTCAAGATCATCCTGGAACAGCTGTCTGACACGAATGGTATCTGCACCCTGTCTTCTAAGATAAGCGGCTGCATCAAACGTTCTTACTCCTGTTTTAAGCGAGAAATTCTTAGTATCCACAGTTATCCCCGCAAGGAGTGCATCTGCTTCTTCTCTTTCAATTCTCGGCTTATTTTCCATATACTGAAGAATCTCAGTTACCAGTTCCGAAGTACTAGAAGCATAAGGCTCCATGTATTTTAGAACCGCTTTATCAATAAACTCAGTACTCCTACGATGGTGATCAATAAGGACAACTCTTGTTGCGGATTCTATCAGATCAGGACATTCTGTCAGGCTTGGTTTATGTGTATCTACCACGACGACAAGCGTTTTTTCGTCTAACATTTCAAGTGCTTGCATCGAATCCACAAACTGGTAGATGTCTTTATCTTTAACAGTACCATAGACGTTTTCAATACCTTCATTGATTTCATTCAAAACGATGGCAGCTTCTTTTCCACGATTAATTACACTTCTGTAGATACCTATCGCAGCACCAAATGAGTCCATGTCTGGTGACTTGTGTCCCATAACGATGACTTTTGAACTTTCATCGATGAGCGTTTGAAAGCCATGAGCGATAACCCTTGCTTTTACACGGTTCCTCTTTTCAACTGCCTTTGTCTTTCCACCATAGAATTCAAACGTATTATTTCTTCTTATAACTGCTTGATCGCCACCTCTACCCAAAGCGAGCTCCAAACAAGCGTATGCATCTTCTTCAATAAGTGCTGGTGTATTGCCATTATAACCAATACCAATACTAAGTGTCGCCGGAATCTTATTACCGACGTCGATTTCTCTTACATCATCTAATATCGCAAACTTTTTAGCCTCAAGATTTTCTAAATACTTCGCTTCAAAGATAACGATGTATTTGTCCTTTTGATAACGTTTAATCATTCCGTTCATTCGGGTTGCCCAAAGATTGACGCGTTTTTCAATTTCAGAAGTAAGAAATGGAATTTTCTCTTCTTTCGTCTCATTCATGACGTCTTCAAAGTTATCGACATTAATCAGTGCCAGAACAGGTTTTTCTTCATCATATCGCATCTGAAGTTCTGTCAAAGGTGTCACATCAAACCAATAAAGCATAATCACGAGGTTTTGAGGATTGTCATCCTCTAGATTAACCATGTTGGCATATACATCGTAAGTACGATCGCCGATCCGAACCGCTTCTTGATTTTCGGACAGCTTGAATGCTTCTAGGTTAAGTGCAGGGATTAAATTGACAATCCCCTTACCCATAACACTTTTCTCAGCAACCATATCCGTAAATTTCGAGTTGTACCAATT
>DJWQ01000019.1 GCA_002441045.1 Firmicutes bacterium UBA6226
TCAATGGTCAAAATACCTGGTCTCAGTTTGCCTTGATTGAGTTGCCTTTCATGAATCCATGTGCCATCAAGTGAAAGGCACTCGTAATCACTACTAGGCAAATCTAGCTGTAAGCTTTTAATTGCATGTATCAAAAAAGAAGAAGTTGTAAGATTGTTGATTTTAGTCCATTTAACGATACAATTTGAAGCTTCAAACGGCGAGTAAAACAAATGCTGGAAGACTTCTCTTTTCGTCTCCTTAAGTATGATCTCAAGCGTATAGCTGGCCGTCTCTGATCTCGCATGAGGCAGCCCCTCTGGATGAACCAATTGCTCATGTATCACATGACTATGATAGATGAAATCAGAAACGTTTATGCCATCGTCAAATTCTATTCTAAGAGAGGCATGGCGATAATCTCCTTTACCATATGTAGATTGTTCCAGTAAAAGCGTTTCCAAAGTGATCTGTGATCCCTCTTCATATAAAACTGCTGATCCAACTTGTATGTCATAATTTTGATGTAATGCAGCCAAATAATCTGTATGCGCAACGCGCTCACCGTAGTGCAGGTTAACCACTTTACCATTCTCAAGTACTGATAAAATATAACTGGTCTTTGAAGTCTGCAAATGAAACAAGGGTGTTTGGGACTCTGAATTTTCTATATAGATCATCATTTCCTCCATGATATGACTTTCGAACAAGCTGTATAGATGCTTTACATTTAACTTATTCTATCACAATTATCATAGTGACTCTAGTCTGCACAAATGAAAAATCCTGCCTTCACAGCGCACCTATACACTTATGAAAGCAGGAAAACCTTCAAATTATTAAATACTAAAGTGTCTATTCTTTTGATTTTAATAAATCTCTAATTTCACTTAATAAAATCACCTCATCAGAGGGCTTTGGTGGTTCTGCAGACACTGGTTCTGGCTTTGCCTTTGCTTTTTCAATCATTCGAATCATAATAAAAATAACAAGTGCAATGATGACAAAATCTACAATATTTTGAATAAAGTTACCATAGTACACAGCAACCTCCGGTTGATCCCCCATAGCTGGCTCTAAAACCCACTTTAATGATTTGAAATCAACTTTTCCTAATAATGTACCAATTAAAGGCATCACAACATCGTTTACAAAAGATGTAACGATTTTTCCAAATGCACCACCAATAATGACTGCTACCGCCAAGTCAATTACATTACCTCTAATGACAAACTTTTTAAAATCCTTCCACATAACATTTACCTCACTATAGTTATTTTAATATGATTTACCCTATTTACTTACAAATAAACACACCAGAATATTGTGAACGCAATGTTAAATTTCTTCACAATATATTGCGACTGACCAGCCAGTCAGTTATAATGAAGCATATTAATTTAAGCGAGGTGAAGTTTTGGCTAGAAAGAAAGATAAAAGGGAAATAATTCTAATGTCTGCTGCAGATTTATTTGCCAAAAATGGTTTCCATGAAACCAATATTACCGACATCGCTCACTCAGCTGAAATCGGAAAAGGAACCGTCTACGAATATTTTTCAAGTAAAGATGAACTCTATATTGAAGTTGTTAAGTTTAATATTGAACGTTACTTAACCCGAATCAGAACCAGTATTTTAAGTTACGATCATTTCGAAGGTAAGCTCGCTGCGTTTATCGAGCATCACAGTGAAATCGTACATGAAAATATGCGTGCAACAGGAATGATGATTGACAACCCTAATCAGTTTAAAATTCCCAATGGTATGCATGAGGCTTTAAAATTACTAATGGCAGCCCGTTTCGAAGTGATACAGATTATACTGGATATTTTAGAACTCGGTCAATCGGAAGGTAAATTTAAATCAGACAACTTAGCGTATTATTCAGATTTATTCTTCGATATGCTCAGTCGAACCGCTATGAGAAAACACATTTTTAAATTGGATGAAACTACCTTTAATAATGAAAAGGATTTATTAGTTCAAATGTTAGTAAAAGGCATCAGTTAAAATCAAATTCAACCCGAAATTATTATCAAACACATTTTAAGGAGTCTAATATGCTTTCAAACTACAGTGTTAGAAAACCATTTACCGTCGTCGTTGCGATTATCCTTGTTTTAATATTAGGATTCGTGTCTTTTAGCAATATTTCGACGGATCTTTTGCCAAGTGTCAATCTTCCCTATTCTGTCATCATAACGCCTTATATTGGGGCCAGCCCTGAGGAAGTTGAACTTGTAGTTACAAAGTCAATCGAGCAAAGTATGGCTTCCATTAGTAACATAAAAAACGTACAATCCATTTCCAGAGAAAATATGTCTCTGGTAATCCTTGAGTTTGCTGAAACGACAAATATGGATTCAGCTGTCATAGAGATGAGAGAGAACTTGGATATGCTCGGGAGTTATCTCCCTGAAGGTGTCGGTTCTTCTACAATCATGAAGCTCAACCCAGACATGATGCCGATTATGGTTGTTTCTGCAGCTGTAGAAGGTCAAAGTATAGGTGAGTCCTCATCGTTCTTACAGACCAAAATCATTCCTGAAATTGAAAGTGTTGAAGGGGTTGCATCGGTTGATGCCTCAGGACTTGTGGATAATGAAATCCATGTATTAATTCGACAAGAAAAAATTGATGCTATTAATAAAGATATAAAAGATGCTATTGAAGCTCAAATAGAAGCCGCAAAAGCAGAAGCACTTGCAAAGCTTACACCCGAGCAACTGGCATATATGGCGATGCAACCTACTGAGCCAACCACACAACCAGATGTCCCACAAATTTCAATAACGAAAGATATGATCTCGGGTATCTTAAAAGGTCAAAATTTCAGTATGCCTGCAGGCTATATTACTGAAGAAGGCGTAGCTTATCTCGTAAGAACGGGTGATGCAATTGATGGTGATCAAGCGTTATCTAATCTCATCGTGATGTCATTACCGATAGATGGCATAGAGCCAATAAAGCTATCTGATGTTGCAGATATCATGATTGTGGACAATAACGATGACATGTATTCAAAAGTCAATGGCATCGATGCCATTACATTAACGCTTCAAAAGCAAACAGAATATGTCACTTCAGATATAACAAATCGCGTACTTGAAAAAATAGATACTTTAAAACAAACCTATCCAGATTTACAAATGGTCACTTTGATGAACCAAGGTGAGTACATCGATATCGTTGTGGATTCACTTTTAAATAACCTTATTTACGGTGGCTTACTGGCTATTGTTATCCTGCTCATTTTCTTGAGAGATTTGAAGCCAACACTCGTCGTCGGATTTTCTATCCCAATCAGCGTTGTAACTGCTTTTGTTCTCATGTATTTTAGTGACATTACTCTCAACATTATCTCAATGGGTGGTCTGGCACTTGGTGTCGGGATGCTGGTGGATAACTCCATCGTAGTAATAGAGAATATTTATCGTATGAGAAGTGAAGGCAAATCCGCTATTGAAGCTTCCGTTGAAGGTGCAAAACAAGTTTCAGGTGCCATTATGGCATCGACATTAACAACAGTTGCAGTCTTCCTACCAATTGTCTTCATAGAAGGGTTTACAAGAGAAATTTTTACTGATATGGCTTTGACCATCGCCTTTTCATTATTAGCAAGTTTAATGGTGGCACTAACACTCGTTCCAACTATGGCCTCTAAAATTCTTGTTAAAGAAGTTAACCAAGATCACCGTGTTTTCTCTGGTCTTAAAAATGGTTATTCAAAAATACTGAACTTCTCCTTAGATCACAAGTGGCTTGTCATTTTACTTGTCATCGGTCTTTTTGCAGGTAGTATTTACGGCATAACAGCAGTAGGAACAGAACTTTTCCCAAGTATGGACTCTGGTCAGCTTACGGTTACATTAACCATGCCACTTGAAGCAACATTTGAAGATCTCAAAGCAGCAGCCGATGAAGTTACGACAAAAATGCAGAACCTTGATGGCATCGAAAGCATTGGTGCTTCAACCGGCGGTGGTATGTTCGGTGGCATGGGTAATGGCATGAATGGTGCCGGTGGCTCTGGAAACACTGCTACGTTCTATGTTACTTTGTCAGACGAGCGTTCACTTTCAACTCAAGAACTTGGTGATGAAATCTTAAAAGTTGCAGGTTCTGATCAGTATGAATTAAGCGTTACTGGAACTGATATGAATATGGGCTCGCTCACAGGTGGTGAAATTTCAATCGAAATTAAAGGTAGAGACTTTGATACTTTAGAAACGTTGGCAATCAGTATCTCAGATATCGTTAAGTCAGTTGAAGGAACTAAAGACGTTTCAAGTGGTGTTGAAGTAACTTCACCTGAACTCCGAGTGGTTGTCGATAAAGAAAAAAGCATCGCAAAGGGTCTAACCGTTGCACAAGTTTTTGTTGAGATTAACAAAGCACTTTCTAGTGATTCTGCATCTACTAGCATCAATGTCAATGGCAATGATTTAAATGTGGTCGTTATGGATGAAGAAAGTATCAAATCCGTATCTCGAGAAGATATAATGGCTCTTGAAATTACATCACCACAGGGTGAAACTGTCAAAATCTCTGATATTGCATCACTTGAGGAAGCAAACGGTTTTAAATCTATTAGAAGAACCAACCAACAACGTTACGTTACCGTAACTGGTGCGCTTGAGACAGATTATAACATCGGAATCGTATCCGATAAAATTCAAGAAGGCTTAGATACACTTGAAGTGCCAAATGGTTATTCCGTAACAATGACTGGTGAAAACCAAACGATCAACGATTCATTTAGAGATTTGGGGAAAATGCTACTCTTAGCACTTGTATTCATCTATCTGATTATGGTTGCTCAATTCCAATCATTACTATCGCCATTTATCGTAATGTTTACAATTCCATTGGCATTTACAGGCGGTTTCTTTGCTCTATTAATCACAGGAAAGCCACTGTCAATCGTCGCTTTCTTAGGGATGATTATCTTGACAGGAGTCGTCGTCAACAATGGTATCGTATTTGTTGATTATGCGAATAAGATGCGTGAAGAAGGGATGTCAAAACGTGAAGCTTTACTTAAAACTGGTAAAGACCGTCTAAGACCAATATTGATGACTGCACTCACAACGATTATCGCACTTTCAACGATGTCAGTTGGTGCAGGACAAGGTACTGAAATGATGCAACCAATGGCGATTACAACCATAGGCGGCCTCATCTATGCTACTTTATTAACCTTATTGTTCATTCCAGTTCTATTCGATCTATTTCACAAAAAAGATAAGTCGAACTCTGAAAACTAAAAAGATTTAAAGATTCGAAAAGTATCGTATAGCAACAAAACTCAGATGCTCTCATGATGGGACTGTGACTCTTTCGAGTGACAACTCTATCTTGGGAGCATTTTTATGTTTCATGACTATAATGGCATCAAGAGGGTATATTATCAACACCCCGTACGAAAAGAGGCCTTTATGAAAAGGATTGCCGAATCGATAAAAGGTAAGACCAACCTGATGATTATTGCAATACTCACTCTAATGATCGTTTTAAATCTCATATTATCTATTGGCCAAATCCATCGAATTACAGAAACCATCTCCGATCAATACGCTAAAATGTATTCTTATAATATAGCCTCCTCGGTTCACAGTCATCTAATAAAAGAGATTGCGCTCTCTGAAAAGATGGCTACTTCTTCTGCTCTCATCAACTGGATTCGTTCAGAATACGATACAGAGCTAAAGGAGATTGCAAAAGCTGAATATCGCACCTTTATGAATCTCATGTCCTCTCAAAATTTATTTTTAGCAATTGACAGCTCTAAAAATCTATACTATCCACATGTTCATGAGCAGGATGTCGTTTTAGTTCCAGTCACTCAGGTCACCCCCTCAAACGATTTAGATCGCTGGTATTGGGATGCCCGGGATAGTAATAAGGAATACCTTCTCAATGTCGATGAGGACAGAATTTTAGAATCCTACCGCGTGTGGATTAATGTTCCTATCACTTATGAAAATCAAATTTTAGGTGTCATTGGTACCGGTCTTCCCTTTAGCAAATTTTTATCTGATACCGATTTTCAGAATGCAGAAACAAACTCAGTCAGTTTGATTTTTAACCATAGTGGTAAAATCTTACTAGATGGATCAACACCCAATCCATTTAATTCCAATTGGCATAGTATATATACCCTTTCAAGTGATAGCGAATTTAATAACCTACTAAATGCATTTATTGATTCAGGTGAAAAACAATTTCAGGTCAAAATCAAAAACGATGCCTTCTCTTCCGTGGCGATTCAAAGTATTGAAAATACGGAATGGTATGTGGCAACATTATATAGTCAAAGTGCCTTTTATAGTGCCAATAATTTATTTGTTTTCTTATTTTCGGGTCTTTTTACCATCGTTATCATTTTATTTATCATCAATATATTTATAAATAGGACTTTCGTTAAACCATTTATGCTACTTAAAGAAAGCATCAACCTCAAAAGCCTTTTTTGGGATGAATCACTATACGGGTTTGAAAAGACCGATGAGTTTGGCGAGCTAGCCCATTCAATTCAGTTAATGTCAGAAAGATTGGTGAATACACTCCCTGTTGGACTTGTATTGGTGGATCACAATTTCATGATTAAATATACGAACGCCTATATGTCCAATCTATTTGGTACTTCTGATAAAACTGAGTTTGAAACCCATTACGCCAGACACCCAGAACTGCTATTTTCTGCACCAAATGATTACGCGACTTTAAAACACACCTTAACGCACAATGAAGGGATCAACATATTCGAAACTCAGTTTATGACCATCGATCATCGTATGTTTTGGGGTGAAATTCATTTACATCCAATGTCAGAGAGCGATCATTTTGTCGCCATCGTCGTTAACATTCAAAGTAAAAAAGATTACGAGGATTTTTTAATTCAAAGGGCATCACATGACAGTTTAACTGGTCTTGCTAATAGACATCTTTTTGAAGAGGTCTTACGGCGCGAACTCGACCGATATTATCGCTACGGTAATACATTTTCTCTAATTGTGTTCGATCTTGACCATTTTAAAGCCGTTAACGATACATTTGGACATATAGTAGGTGACGAAGTACTCATTAAAACCGCTCAAATCGCAAAAAATCTCATCCGAAATACAGACCTATTAGTTCGATGGGGTGGTGAGGAGTTTGCGATACTTCTAGCCGAAACAGATCTGACTCAAGCACTTTTTGTCGCAGAAAAGATTCGAAATGCCTTTGAAATTTATTATCACGACAACGTCGGAGTGGTAACTGCTAGCTTTGGTGTTTCTGAAATCCAGTCTGGTGACCAATACAGTACTTTTTTCGATCGAGCAGATAAAGCCTTGTTTAATGCGAAAGAATCTGGGAGAAATCAGATATCAAGTGAAATCAATCCAGAATTTAATACCTGTAAAACTTCAAAAGACAGTTGGCGATCGATGTTGATTAGTGGCGATCGTGAACTTGACTTGCAACATCAAAACCTCTTCGATAGTGTCGATCGAATTATTAATTGTGCCGCATCTGGCAATTATGATTTTAAAAAAATACAGACGACATTTGATACACTTTGTATTGATTTTGCCTCTCACA
Source organism: Firmicutes bacterium UBA6226 (assembly GCA_002441045.1). Next base: position 7,568 of record DJWQ01000019.1, read on the forward strand.
CATTATATGAGGAAAATTTAATGCTTCAGCTCAATTACTCAGAGGAAGAAATTCGTCATCATCACGCCATACATCAAGACTTGATCCATCGTTTGAACTCTTTTTCAGAAACATTGATTAATAAACCGACTGAAGTCATCATCACACTCATACAAGATGTGATTATTAACCATATGATGATCGACGATGTGGCCTTCTTTAATTTTATGAAACTTAAGCATAACTCGTTGAGCAAGGACGAATAGTCAACTATGCTAAAGAAGATCATAAACTTTTAATCGAGCATTAAAACCTAAAGCAATCCTAGCGCTGAATGAAGCACCACTGTTAACAAGGAAGAAGCCCT
>DJWQ01000057.1 GCA_002441045.1 Firmicutes bacterium UBA6226
GATCACGCATGGTTTATAGGGTTTGCACCTGCTGAGGATCCTGAAATTGCCATTGCAGTTCTCTTAGAAAACCAAGCCGAGGACGGTGGTCAGGTGGCAGCGCCAATTGCAAGAAAACTAATGTCCCTGTGGTTGGTTCGTTAACAAATTAAAAGGAGGCAATTTAATGAGTGAGACAAGCATAATCATTTCAAAAACAGAGAACATAGGTATTCTAACCTTAAACCGTCCTGAATTTAACAACACTTTTAATGTTTCTCTTGCACAGGGATCGATCTTCATGATTTAGAAGGTAAAACTCAACAGGCGTATTTTGAGTGGGTTGAGTTAATGGAAAGAATGAATCTTACAATTGCTCAGATGGGTAAGCCAGTGATTGCATCTGTACAAAAGATTGCGGTGGCTAATGGAATTGGACTGGTTGCAGCATGTGATCTTGCAATTGCAGCAGATAATGCTAAATTTGGTGCAACTGCTATCAACGTCGGTCTTTTCTGCATGGGTCCAGCAGTACCTTTATTAAAGAGCTTAGGAAGAAAAAAACATTAGAGCTTATCATGCTTGGAGAGCTTATTGATGCAGAGGAAGCATTGAAAATTGGTTTGATTAATAAAATTGTCCCCGCAGAGAAATTGGAACAAGAGACACTTGCATATGCGAAAAAACTTGCATTGAAAAGTCCTCAGGCACTCCAAATGGGCAAAAAATCCTTTTATAGAATGGAAGATTGTGAGTTTGCGGATGCAGTACATCTAACAAATAAGGATTTTGCAGCATTATGTATAACTGAAGATGCGCATGAAGGCGTTAAAGCATTTTTTGAAAAAAGAGAAGCAGTATGGAAGCAAAAATAGTTAGGGCTAATTTTATTTTTTTCGGTTTTTAACAGAAATTACAAATTTTCTCTCCCCGTCTATATCATTTTGGTTTTTAGAATTGCACTATAGTTTTAATTCTGTCAATGACATTTGATAGACAATACTATTTTCTTATCAAATTTAAGAATATAATAACTATAAGTAGTTTTAAGTTTCAGTGTGTATAAATCAGTGTGTGTAAAGGAGGGGTTGTTATGAGAAAATATTTAATTTTACTGTTATTTTCTTTATTTATTGTTATGATTTCACCATCATTTGCAGCAGATGAGTATGCTTGGGTACTTGTTGACACTTATACCTATCCTATTCCATCGAGCTATCATGCGTTCGAGGATTTTGATGGAACCGATAAGTATTATGCAGAGATAAATGGCAACACGATTCATATGAGAGGATACAATCCAGACACTTTTTTCAAACAGGTTATGGATCTTCATGCCAAATATTACTGGACGGAACCACCAAAAGTTATCGCAGCAAAAGCGACCGTAAAAATTCGACTTTATCAAGAAATGTTTAATAATTTAGATGGTAATTTAAGTGTTGGATTAACGCCATATGTGGTTGGTGACGTTGCTGATTTAAATTTAGGTAGTGCAACTGCATCAAAAGTTATTGCAACTGGTAAGTATAATGATGGTACTGATATTACCAAAATGTATCTCGGTTATGCTGGAAATTCAAATTTCCAAAAATCAACTTATGTAGATTTAAATTTACCTTTTTATGATGCCATGTCGATTGGCACCAAAAGAGCCATTTATGTTACCGTATATGGTGGCTCACCTGGAACTGTAGGCGTTAGATATACGTATGAGTATAAAAAAGTCACAGCTGCAGATAACCTAGTACAATATGGTGCAACTGCATTTCCGGAGGGAGTTAGACTACAGTGGCAAGCAGCAAATGGGTTGGGCTATCGAATTTTTCGATCGAACTCGATAACTGAAGAAGGCATTTCAGTATCTGATTTCTATATTGAAGATACAACTTTCTTCGATGTTAACATTAGTCCAAATAAGACCTATTATTATACAATTAAACCTGTATTGACTGAGGCCAGTCCAAGCTCTGGTCAAGACGAAGTTTTAGGATCTGCAATAGGTTTTTACACGGTTTCAACTGGTAGTGACGTAGCAAATACATCATCTCAAAAATCAGTAATTGTCCTTCAGCTTGGAAACAAACTCATGAATGTAAATGGCGAGCAAAAGGAAATCGATCCAGGTAGAGATACGGTTCCAATGATTATCGGTGGTCGAACCATGATTCCAATAACTGCTATGATTCAAGAGATGGGCGGAACTGTTGGTTGGGAAGGAACGACACGTAAAGTTACGATTAGTGCAAGAGGCAAAGTCCTTGAAATGTGGTTGGATAATAAAGCGATTAAAATTGGTGGCGTAAATGCGGAAATGGATGTAGCTCCTGTTGTGAAAAATGGAAGGACTTATGTTCCCGTATCATTTGTTGCTAATAATTTAAATGCGAAAATTTCTTGGCTAAATACAACTAAAGAAGCTGTTGTTATATTTGATTAAATATTATAGGAACTGTTACGTATCTATTTGATTAGATTAGTAACAGTTCCTTTTTGGTTAATTAGAGAAAGAACATTTGTTCTTTTTCTTCAAAAAAGTTATAATATAAATGGAAATCAATTGGCTGAGGAGGTGTAAAATGAATGAACGCATATATATCTGCATCGACCTAAAATCCTTTTATGCTTCGGTTGAATGTGTTGAACGTGGACTTGATCCAATGACCACTAATTTGGTAGTTGCAGATCCTGAACGCTCTGAAAAGACCATTTGTTTAGCCATTACACCTTCAATGAAAGCGCTCGGTATTAAAAATCGTTGTCGTCTGTTTGAGATTCCCAAAGGGGTTGATTATATTATTGCGCCCCCTAGAATGCAAAAATACATCGATTATTCTGCAGATATCTATGAAATTTATCTGAGGTACATCTCTAAAGAGGACATTCACATATATTCTGTAGATGAAGCCTTTTTGGATTTAACCAGTTATTTGACTACTTATCATATGACTGCAAAAGAAATGGCTCAAATGCTGATGAGCGTCATTTTAAAAGAAACAGGCGTTAGAGCGACCTGTGGCATAGGTACAAACCTATATTTAGCAAAAATTGCCTTAGATATAACCGCAAAACACTCTGAGGATTTTATTAGTGAGCTTACAGAAGAATCATTTAAAATTCAGTTGTGGGAGCACCGTCCTCTGACTGATTTTTGGCGTATCGGTAAAGGAACTGCGAGAACACTAGCGCGTTATGGCATACAGACCATGCGACAAATCGCTGAAATGGATGAGAATTTTTTATATGAACTATTTGGTATCGATGCAGAACTTTTAATCGACCATGCTTGGGGGCGCGAGCCTGTAACTATGGCGGATATCAAAGGCTATCGCTCTAAAAGCAATTGCTTGTCCAGTGGTCAAGTGCTCATGAGAGATTATGATTTTGATGAGGGCAGACTGATTGTAAGAGAGATGATGGATCTAATGTGTTTGGATTTGGTCGATAAGAAACTCGTCACTAGCTCTGTTACCATCTATGTAGGCTATTCTAACAGCTTACATGCTGATCCTTCTAGGGGAACTGCTAAATTTGTGGTTCCCACAAGTGCAGATCGTATGATTATCCCTGCAGTGGTGGCACTTTACAATAGGACGGTAGATAAAACCAAAATGATTAGGCGTGTAAATATAACCTGCAATCAAGTGATAGATGCTGATGCAAGTATCTCTACTCAGCTCAGTTTCTTTGATAAAATTGAGGGTCAAAACACAGAAAATAACGCTGCTGAAAATTCAGATAAAAATCGTCGTGTTCAAAAAGCAGTCCTCGATATTAAGAAAAAATATGGCAAAAACAGTATTTTAAAAGGCATGAACTTTGAAGCATCTGCAACGACCAGAGAACGCAATCGCCAGATAGGAGGTCACAAAAGTGGGGAGTAAACCAAAAACACCTATGCCACTATCTGAAAGAGCAAAGCAATTCTTACCCTTTGCAGCAGTAAAGGGTTTAACTGAAGCATTAGAGAAAAAAGAAAAAGCTTTGCAACTTGTTGAGAAGATAGAATTAAGTGATGAAAGATCCGATGAACTCAATCAAAAGATATCGCTGTTAAGCAAAGGTGAAATTATTTCTATAACCTATTATGATCATGGAGAGTACATTCAGGTTACAGGCACATTCTTGGGGATCGACAAAGTGTATAAGTCTATTTTATTAGATACAATAGAAATCGGCTTTGATGACATATTGTTGATAGATTAATTTAACATAAAAATCTTTTGAGTAAGTTATATGAATCTAACTTACTCAAATCCGACTTTATTGTGCACAGATTATCGGATACGCATCCACAGAATTAGATAAGATGGTTTTGAAAAGGAGGTGAATTATGGATTCGCTTA
>DJWQ01000194.1:0-26227 GCA_002441045.1 Firmicutes bacterium UBA6226
ATTACTAGCACAGAGTGGGAGTAAATACTATAGAGCTAAAAATCTTTTAAAATGGAGATTTTTAGCTCTTTTATTTATTTGATATTGATTAATCAAACTTTTGCTTTGATATTATGAATATTGATTCATTTAAGATCAATAAATAGTTTCATCACTAGATTTAAAGGTAAAAAGTTATTTATTTTGAATACTTTTGGCTTATTAATTTTCAAATGGATTGTTTTAGGATAAAATTGAAAGTAATAAGAAATAGACAGTAAGACTTTTGTGGAGGGATAGTATGGCAGTAGCCGGATTTGATAAAGGGATCAAAACTGTAGAAACTTTACAAAAAGCACTTGGGATTTATGATTATCAAGAATTTCATAAAACGATCAATGCGCTGGTTGCCCAAGGAAAATTAAAACCTACAAAAGATGGAAAAGACACCAATGGAAAGCAGCCACCTCTTGCAAAAAAATATCGAATTATCGAGGCGCAATGTGAGGATTTAGGAGAGGAATTAATTCGCGAAATCGAAATGAATTTTCCCCTAATCTATAATCGCAGTTACTATAAAAGTCATCTCAAGCAGTATCTTGAAGACCGAGAGTGGATTCTAAAACTCTGTGCTTACCACAATAGAGCAGATTGTCCACTATCTGAGGAGATGTCGGTCAATGAGCGTTTCTATGACATCTTACGACTTGAGAAGTTTGGAAGCGACTTTCGAATCATGTCCATTTTAAGAAAATTAGGTATTGATTTTGAGGTTCTTAATTGTTATAAAACGCCTGAACCATTTATATATTATTCGAAATCGGAGTTCAACGCTCAAAAAATCTTGATTATTGAGAACAAAGATACTTGGTATACCATGAGGAAACTCATGAAAGAAGGACTAGGACCATTTGACACAATTATTTATGGAGAAGGGAAGAAAATTTTAAGCAGTATTGATGAGATTGAAGTTCATCAAAAATCGTATTTTAGGAATGCAATGAGTGAGTATTATTACTTTGGGGATTTGGATGATGAAGGATTGAAAATTTTCTTGTTGCTCAAGGATAAAATGAAGCCATTATTGATTAGCCTTTGGAAAGAGGGTTATAAAACGATGTTAGAGACAGCCATCACCCCAGATTTTTGGCGAAAATACAAAGATCAGAAAAGTTTAAATAGGCAACAAATAGAATCTATTTTGGAATTTTTATCTGAAACAGAACGAGATCATTTGATGCATCAATTTTCAAGTAATCTCTATTTGCCTCAAGAGATTGTGAACCATAGAATTCTAAGGAAAATGTGGGGTTAAGATGTACGAATTTCTAAACAATTTCCATAAGCGTATGGAACTGGTGGCAATCCATCATTTTATGAATGAAATAGCAGTTGTTAAAGAGGGCTTGAGGCAGACCGCATTGGATAAAAGGGAAGCGTTAAATTTGCTTATGCAACTGCTTTGTTTTATCATGGAAAAATCACTCTTAGAACAGTCTTGCACGCTAAAGGATATGGCGTCTTATATTGAATTTTTACATATTGAACAATCCTTTGACGATTATGGCGTGGATTACGAAGAACTTGTACGGTATTTAGTGAGAGATGCTCTTCAAAATAAAGGAAAACCATATTATTTCGAGTCTTATGATTTTAATGTGAAAAAAACAACCTCATACTTTATAAGATTGGTTGAAGACCGGTTGATCCAAGTAGAAGGAAAAGAAGACTTCAGCTATAGTCTTACCGCACAAGGGTTTCAATTCTTATTCAGCACTCTGGAAGTTGAAGAAGCGCTACAGATGAATTTTGAACAATTGAGATTAAAATATGCCATCCAAAAAAGAAATTTTGGTTCTGCAAAAGAGAGTGTTGATAATTTGTTTACACTCAACAGAAAGCAGATTCTCAAAATTCAGGAATACATCAGGCAGATTAAGGAAGACATCGGGACGTTTTCTGGACAGGATTATGAAGAAACCTATCGGACGACTTTCGATACATTGAATGAACAAAAGGAAAAACACGAAGAAATATACAATCTTATTATGTTAACCAAAGAACAGTATATCAATCAACATATGCAACGAGAAAATGTAAAATTAGAGGAAGATCTTAAGAACATTGACTATATCCAAACTAGGTTGCAACAGCTTCTTGGGGAACAGTTGAAGATGTTCAAGGAGCATCAGACACTCAGCGAAGTTTATGATGATGCGATCAGCAACATTTTATATATCGGATTTGAAAATAGATTAAATATTGAAAAGGACATTCTAATACCTTTTGAAGAAAATATTCGAGCGTTAGAGGGGATGGCGAATATCTTGAAGCCACTTTTTCTACCGAAAATGAAACGTGTCTTCAATTTTAATCTTGCCTATGCGATGCAGAAAATTGAGGAAGATGAGAGTGAATTTGATGAAAGAACCGTTTTTTTCGAAGAGCAATTTGACGAAGAAGCAGAAAAATTATATCAGGAACGCATTGAATATGTTCATGCAATCTATGATTTGATTGTGAGTCGAATTCTAGTAGGCATTCACGAAAATCCAGTAAAAGGGGTAAAGCTATCAAGTCTTTTTAGAGAGATTGAAGATGTGGATCTCCTCCGAAATGTACTTGTGCAACTCCATAATGATCATCAACTTGACATCAAAGTTATTCTTAAGAACAGTGATGCACATGTTTATACACCTGGTGAGGATTTTGATTTTAGTTACACTCTTTCGAGAGTCTTGAAGAAAAATGAAGTTTTGAATTTATGTCAGTCTATTCAAACCCAAATCAAATTTGGTGAAAAGATAACAATTAAAAGCACAAACAACAAAAAGTATTTGAGATGTTATGAAATGCAATTCTATGACCAAAGGAGCATATAAATGGAAGAACAAATCGTGATAGAACTCGAACAGCGTAAAAATGAATTGCACCAAAGTTACAACATGGCGATGAAAATCGTTTATTATTTACTCGATAAAGGTGAACTCTCCATCAATGATCAAAAGGAGCTCTATTTGGCTTATAGTGATCATTCTATACAACAGGCTGTGGATGAAATTGCAGAGTCCTTCAAGGTTTTAATTCGCAGGTATAATCATGTCATTTATCTGATGCCAAATGAAGATAATGAAGTTATTGGTATGAGAATGCAAGATTTACGTGGTATTGCAGGATCGCTAACGACTAACATCACTGCCTATTTATCACTGTATATTATGACACTTTTTTTGCAACTTTTTTATAACGGCGTTGGTGAGAGTTTAAAAACGAGAGATTATGTGAGCATTCGTGAAGTAGTCGATCTGATATCAGATCGGCTTGAAAAGGCAGCTGCTAAAGAACACATCTTGGAAGAAGAAGAGGAAACCGGTTATAACGTGATAGCGATCAAAGAACACTGGAATGCGCTTCAAGAAGATGATGAATTTCACCGCTCGAGAAACAGTAAATTTGGTTATGTTCGAAGTGTAGTCAAATTTCTTGAAAATCAAAAGCTGTTTATTCAGTACACCCATGATAACATCAGACCAAGTAATAAGCTCACAGCACTTATGGGCCATCAGTTTCTAGATCAAAATAGGAAAGAAAAGATTGAACGTCTCTTCAGTGCAAAAAGTGTTCTTTTGGAGGAATAGAAATGCCTAAACTTAGTAAATTTCGTGTGGTAAACCTAATATATAATGATACAAGGCACATATATGATGAGGTTTTTGATTTTGGTGGTGGTAGTAATGCCATGATGCTCTTGGCAAATGGAGGTGGTAAGACTGTTTTGACTCAAATGATGATGCAACCGATCATCCCAAAGACCGATTTGAAGACTAGAAAATTTGCAGATTATTTTAAGAACAATCACAAACCTACGCTGCTGATGAGTGAGTGGCTACTCGATAGTGAAGCTGGGAAGCTCTTGACAGGCCTTGTGATTCAAAATAGAGTCAGAAGGAAGAGAGGTCAAGACGATGATCAGGATGTATTGAACATCACTGCTTTTGTAATCGAGTATCATCGAACAGAAACTTATAACATTGACACTATGCCTGTAATTCAAAGAGATGCTCAGGGGAATAGACTGATGCGTAGCTATGATGATATTACAGCAGAGCTGGACAAACATGCCAGAAGAAACAAGGGAATGGTACGCGTTTTTAATTGGTCTGATTCGTCTGAAGCAAAGCGCGCGTATAGTCAAGCTCTTGGTGAATATGGTATTATTCAACAAGAATGGCAGGATACGATTTTAAAGATTAATAAGGAAGAGGCCGGTTTACAGTCTTTTTTTAATGATGCCAAAAAAAGCGAAACATTAATTCAGAAAAAAATACTGCCAATAATAGAAAGTAAGTTGGATGAAAACAGTTCTGACAAAGTGGAAATACAGTCACTTGTAAAGAGTCATGCAAATTTGCTCGTAAAAAATGATCAAATCATCAGAGATGAAGTGATATATAAACGGTTTATTACAGAGAGTATTCTATATGAAAATGATCTTTTCAAGTTGAAAGCTTCTGAGGAAGAGCTGGATATGGCGGTGGTTCGTTTGAGTCAGGTTTATTACGGCTTTAAGAACCTATTGGTTCAAGTCAATAAAGAAGTCCTTCAGCTTGAGGAACTTAAAAAAATCAATCGACAAGAGCAACAAAGGCTTAAATTCGAAGAATCCTGTTTTGATTTTTATAGAAAATGGGATCAAAATAAAGATCAGATAAAAGAGGCAAACCATCTTAAAGCATTAATAATAGATCTTATAGATCAATTACAATCAGAACAACTTTTGAAAAATACTCAAGAGGCGATTAAACTACATCATGAAATCGTTCGTCTTGAAGAAAAAGTGAGGATTAAACAAGAAGAACTCAGATTTATATTAAATGATGAAAAAGAGTTTGATATAGATGCACTTTTAGAGGCATTGCTTGAAAAATATGGCATTGAGAAGGTGCGATTAAATGTTATAAAAGCTGAGTATCTAGAAGCACTTGAATTAGCTGAAAATCAGATTGAATTGCTAAATGAAAAAGTACGACACTTAAATAAGGTGATACAATCAAATCGAGAACAAGAAACCAAATACTCAACGCTGATCAATCAATTTGACGAGCAAGTGACACAAATGAACAAACAAAATTCTGCTTTCCAATGGGAAAAACATCCATTGTTAAAAGAATATGATGTGGCTCAATTAGAAGCTTATCTAGAAAGTATTAAAGAAAAAAGTGCGCAAATTAATAATGCTATCAAAATTTTAGAAGCTCAAATTGAAGCGCATGATGACGAGATTCATAACAATGCGCGCAGTTTATCTGAAGAAAAAGTGGTGTTAAATGAAATCGAAAATGCTGCAAGAATTCAGCAGAATGCACTTAAAAGTTATAGAGATCGGTATCATAAGATACAGCAGTCACTAGAGCAATATGGTATTTTAGAAGACGCCTTTTATCAAGATGAGGAAGTCAACAGTCTGTTATCAATGATGATTAGTGAACGTGAAACAAAACGGAACCATCTTGTTTTGGAAAAAGCCATTGTAATCCAGAGGATGGAGAGTTTAAAAGCAGGCCAATTGAATGCACTTTCGGATGATTTTGCATCGTTTCTTGACATCAATCATATAGGCTATGAGTTTGGCTATAATTGGCTATTAAATTTCAAAGGAGAAGCAATTCCAGAGAGTCTATATTTAGAAAAATTGACTGTAATGCCATATGCGCTCATTATGGATTCAGAGGATTTGAATCGATTTAAAAGATTGGTTAAATCATATCACTTGACGATGGTGATACCAATTTTAACTCATGAGTATATTCACTCTGTATTAAATGGGAAAAATACCATTTCTGATGAATTAGGACTTTATTTCCACACTGCATTTGACACAAATTTGATGGATGCTGGTTATCGAGAGAGAGAAATTTTAAAATACGAAATTGAAATTTCTCATATAGATGAGGATTCAAATCACATTTTGATAGGTGTTGATCGAATTCGGCAATTGAGTTATGAGTATCAGGAATTTTTAAAAGTATATGATTTTACTTCAGAAAATACATTGATTCATCAATATGAGTCTAATCTAGGCGAAATTGAACGTTTGAAAGAAACCATAGGGAATCATGAGCAGTTCATAGCTGAAACAAGAAAGCAGATTATAATCAAGCGTGAAACATTAAAACAAATGGTTGAAGAAAGCAGATCTGTAGCAGAATTGATTACAAAGTATCTGCTATTAAATGACAATTACCGAACTATGTTATCATATACAGAAAAGATGAAACAAGTTCAACTGCAAACCGTTCAAAATGAAAGTGAGTTGATCAGTCTCAATTCAGAAAAAGATGTTCAAACTACAAATCGGACAAATACTATTAATAGAAGTACTAAAAACAATGAAGCTCTTGAAAAAATCGAATCTGAAATCATCAAATTAAAGAGTACAGTTAAGACTGATTCAAAGCTTACTTTAGAGGGACATCCTTTTAGGATGGAATCCATGAAATCTTTAGAAGCTAAATATCAGGCTTACAATCAAAGTCATGGACAGGCTAATGACATTCAAAGCTTAATTGATGAATGGCAAAGTCAAATCAGTGAAAAGCATATTTATTTGATTGATCTAAATGTGGTTGCTTCAGACTACATGACGCTTTCCTATGACGCAGTGCAGCATAAAACTTTAACAGAGAGCGTTCAAAAGTTACAAGGCAAAATTAAACAACACGAAGATAAGTTGATGAAATTGGAAGCGGTCATTGAAGCTAAACAAAATGATTTGGAGACTTTAAGACGAGAAATCCTAAGCCAGTTTAATGAGGAGGACATTGTTTCAAAAGAATCTATTATTAGGGTCGATTTTAAAGCACGAAAAATTGAAAATCAAATGCAATATAAAATGCATGATACACAAATTGCAACGTTTATTAGTCTGATAGCTTCTATCAAAGCTACTTTGAACCGCCTTGAGGATGGAGCAGAAGGTGACCTTCGTGAAACTGAAGCAGAGGAAATTTCAATTAACATTAGTGAGCATGAGATTGATAAAATTAGTGGTGAAATCCTTCAAACGGTGAGACAAATTCGCAAAAAAGTGAATGCTATTAAGCTAGGACTCACTGAGTCTTATAATAAATTGACTTTAGAATTCAATCGAGACAATCTATTGTTAAAAAATCTTTTCCAAAACCTGTTCAAAGGTCAAAATAGTTTTTCATATGACTTTACCAAACGAGTGTTTGACCAAGCAAGAACCTCTATCGAGGTAACGCTTAAAAAACATGAAACGGATCTTAAAAATGTGAAAGAGTCTGAAGAAAAGTTGAATGATTTCGTAATTGAAAGAGTTGAAACCGTTTATGAACAGCTTAGGGAAATCGATAAACATTCAACGATTGAATTGAAAGACAAATATCAGAAAATGCTTTACATTGATATGCCTAAAAAGGATACGCTTGATGTCGCTAAGCTGAAAAATTATTTAAATACGGTCATAAGCTATACGAAGCATCGGATGGAAGAAAATGAAGTTTTAGATCTTGATAAATATTTAGACAGTCACTTGAATCTTGATAAGTTATTTGATGAATATGTTCCTATCAGAAGTATTTCTGTCAGCATAAGCAAGATTGAGCAAAATAAAACATCTAAAATTCCTTGGGAAGAAGTGGGAAAAGTCTCAGGAGGAGAAGAATTCGTCAGCGTTTTTATTTTGTTTATCTCATTAATGAGCTACACGCGAGGTTACCAACTAAGCCGCAAACAATCAGGAAAAGTGCTCGTCATGGACAACCCATTTGGGCCTGTATCCTCAGAACATTTGTTGGAACCTTTATTCAAAATTGCTAAGACTTATGATGCACAGCTTATTTGTTTTACGCATATCAACACCAGTGCAATTACAAGTCAGTTCGATTTAATCTATTCATTAAGAGTTGTCAGAGAAGCGGGTAGTTCTCAGGAATACGTTGATGTGAAGTTGACTAAAGATGTGAGATCTGGTGTTGAGCTTTTGGAAAGCGGTTTTTTTGAGACAGGTGAGGTTCAACAACTAGAGTGGTTCTAAAATAAAAGGAGAGAAAAAATGGAGATTAAAGGCAACCTAATTGACCTATTTGATTCTATAACAGACTACTGGTCACCCAAAATAATTTCAGAAGTAAACGAAGACTACATTAAACTAGCAAAGTTCAAAGGTGAGATTGTCCGTCACAATCATGAAAACGAAGATGAAATGTTTTATGTGATTAAAGGGTCATTCGAGATGCATCTTGATGATGGCGTTGTGACTTTAAATGAAGGTGACTTTTATGTGGTTAAAAAAGGGATTATGCATCAACCTGTTTCTAAAGATGAGTGTTGGGTGATGCTAATTGAGAAGAAAGAGACTAAGCATACTGGTGATGTACTCTCAGAGATGACGAAGTCTGTTGAAGATCAAATGAAATAACCCATATTAAGTTAATGATTTAGTATTTTACAGTGATCTGAAGTGGAGGCGATTAGTTTGAAAAAAATTGGAATGATCGGTGGTTTTGGACCTGAATCTACCATCGACTATTATAAAATACTGATTGAAACCTATCGAGAGAAATTTGATTCGAATAGCTATCCTGAAATCATCATTTATAGTTTAGATATTTATAAACTACTTGACAGAGTTGAGCGACAAGAATGGGATGAACTTGTGGATTGGTTACTTGAAGCAATAACTAAATTGAAAAAGGCGGGTGCCGATTTTGCATTTATTTCGGCCAATACACCACATATCGTTTTTAATCAACTGAAAGAGAAATCTCCGCTACCTTTAATTAGTATAGTTGAGGAAACTTGCAATGCCACTGAACGTTTAAATATCAATAAAGTAGCATTGCTTGGGACGCTGTTTACAATGCAGAGTCACTTTTATCAAGATGAATTTAATCGGCGAAATATTGAAATCATAGTCCCGAATGACGATGAGAAGAACTATATACATCAAAAATTGATGACAGAAGTTGAACTGGGCATTTTTAAATCTGAAACACGCTTAGAACTTCTTGAAATAATCAAAAGAATGGTAGATGAAGAGGCTGTTCAAGGTGTTATATTAGGCTGCACGGAATTACCCTTAATTCTGACAGAGGCGGCCTTTGGTATTCCATTTATCAACCCTACACATGCTCACATTAATCGTATACTTAAAGAATGCATCGACTAGTCTTTACATTTTTCCCCACTTTATTAAGAATAAGTGGGGATTTTTATTTTATAGCAATAAAATTGACTTAATATCTGAGTGATCGATAACTGAAGATTGTTATTGATCATGCATCAGGTTAATTCCGATATGAAATAAATGAATAGATGATATAATAAAAATATGACAAAAAGTAATAAAATCTGTTTGACAACAATTCTCAATGGTATATATAAAATAAGGGGGATGGTCCTATGAATCAACTATCAACAAATATAAAAGCTTATAGAAAAGCACACAATCTAAATCAAAGTGAATTGGCAGAGCGTCTGAATGTTTCTCAGACCTCGGTGGCACATTATGAAAGTGGTAGTAGGACACCGACCCTTGACGTACTTATACAAATTGCCGACCTTTTTGATACCAGCGTAGACACACTTTTGGGACATACAAGACGAGAAGTATCTCCCATCCCTATTATTGATTTAGAGGCGGTCGAATTGCAGCTCTTTCAGTTATTGGTGGAAAAGAAATACTTTGCTTTTCATCAAATGATGAAACAGCTATCGGTTCAGTTTAGCTTATTGGAAATGATTGATGAAATCGTTAGAGGTGTGCAGAGCAATATTGGAGAGGCTTGGGAAAAGGGTGAGATTACTGTAGCGGATGAGCATTATGCCACAGGCGCAATCAGTCGAACTATGGCAGCGCTTTTTCCTTTAGATCAGCGTGTACTGGGTAAAAAAAAGGCGATTGCTTTATCTATCGGATCAGAAGAGCATACGCTTGGCATTGAATTAGTTTCAAATTTTTTGCAGGCGAATGGCATTGATACACAGTATCTTGGAAAACAAGTACCAATTGACAGTCTAAATCAGATGATTAAAGTTTTTGAGCCGGATTATCTGTTTTTATCAATTACCTTAAGAGAGCAAGTAAATTCACTTGAACTATTAGTTAAAGGTTTAGAAAAGAAAGAAGAACCAACAAAGCAAGAAAAGCTTAAAATAGTCGTTGGAGGACAAGGCGTTAAGTACTTGGATACCAAATGGATCAAGTCCAATCAAATTGAGGTTGTGTCGGAAATGAGCCATCTGATCAGCATGATAAATGTGACCGGGTGATGCATAAAAAAATATGGGTGGATGATGATCTTACTTGTAGAAAGTAGGTGAATAAAATGACAAAGGAGAGCTTTGTAAAAGGTGTTGAAAGACTTGTAGATCCTGTAGAGGTTGGCACCTTACACTTTATAGAAGGATTCACAAAGAAGATTCCAAAGAATATACAGGATAAAATGGTTGAAAAGTCGGGTGAAACAACGCCCTATATGGGTTTTGTTGTAGAACCGTATAGTTATTTCTTATGCTATGAGCTTAAGGATCTTGATAGAGCAGCATCACTTCTCCCAGAAGGCTTTAGGTTAATTAAGACCAGTGTATTTGAGGATGACGAACCAAAGTATTATGGTATATTTGGTTGCTTTAACGCACACACCAGTGGCTTTTGGGGTTTGCGTGTTGAGTTCTATATTATTGCTGAGGACATACAGACAGGTCTTATGAGTTGGATTATTATCGACTATGATACGAACACTATTACTTATGACCCTAAAAATGGTTTTACAGATCCAAACGCCTCTGGCTCTTTGATAACAACAGATTATGAAGGTCATCTTCACCTGGATGTTAAAAATAGTGATGGCAGAGCAATCGTATTAAATAGTGATATCGGACAAGGAAAAATGACACAGCTTTATGATCGATTATGGATTGAGGGGAACTTATCTATCGCATATGGTCGAAATAAAATGAGCAGTCATGCAGGAAAGTTTTCCTTGATATTTAACCCAAAAGAGTTTGAAAAAGCACTTAGAATGCCTAAAGGCAGCTATCAAATAGAAGTGAATAATTGGTTTCCTGGGCTTTTTCACGATGAGCCTTCTGAAGTTGCTTGTTTCCCATATGCACAGCATTTTTTATCAGATAGCCCAGGTCATGCTAGTTTAATCTTTGATGAAAATCAATTGACAGAGAAAGTTAAATCAGTTGATTTTAATAAGATTAGCGTCTTTTCAACAAAAGACGTTTCAAAAGTGATCATAGCTGGTGGGGTACTTTCTGCAGTTACAAACACCGTTTTACTTGGACTTTTACTGTTAAAATAAACCTCTCAAATATATGAAAAACGACTAAACATAGATTCTACTTGATAAAAAAGACACTCATTTTGAGTGTCTTTTTATATGTGTTATTCGTTTATTCCATACAAATGTTCACTTTAGCACATTCTGATACGCCACGTTCCATGGTTTGTGCACATTCAGCAACGTGCTGTCCACCTTTTTGAGTCGCTATATTTGAAACGTTATTTGCCGCAAATGTTGAGCTTGATGCAGCTAAGATTAATAAGCTAAGTGCAGATACAGATAAAAACTTTTTCATGTTATACCTCCAAATTTATGATGTTCGACTAAGTTAAATCAATTCTTGTATAATTCAATCATGCACATAGTTTGAGCATGTAATTTAACTAATTTATTTATACTATTAAATTGTGTTTAAATTATGTTGTTTTATCCTATAATGGAAATTATTTATTTGAACTAGAATCATTTTCTAGTTAAACTATTAGAGGTTACATAAACAATTTACTTACGGGGGAATTATGAAAAATACAAATAGATGGCTTTCATGGGGCATCCTTGTCTTCGGGTTTGTCGTGGTGTTTTTTCACAGGTTATCCATTGGATCTGTCGCAGATCAATTAACCTTGGATTTAAAGTTAGACAGTATTCAGATTGCAAATCTGGC
Organism: Firmicutes bacterium UBA6226; assembly: GCA_002441045.1. The sequence goes on from DJWQ01000194.1 coordinate 11,965, forward strand.
TTCGATGACCTTTTATGGGTATGCTTTGATGCAACTACCAGTGGGGATTATGGTAGATACGATTGGCGTTAGGAAGATCTGTACAATGGGGATGCTAGTTACAGCACTGGGTTCAATCCTGTTTGGTATTGCAGGACATATCTATATCGCTTATTTTGCAAGGTTTTTAGTAGGAGTTGGAACTTCTGTCATCATCGTCTCTGTAATGAAGATTCAATCGACACTATTTCCTTCAAATATGTATTCGACACTTTCAGGATTAACTTCACTATTTGGTAACTTTGGCGCTTTTTTTGCAACGATTCCTCTTTCTTTTATCGCTATCAACTTTGGATGGCGTGGCACATTTATAATCTTAGGGGTAATTTCATTTGCACTGGCTATAAGCATTCATTTCTTCGTTGTGGAAAGAAATTCTCATATATCAAGTGTTAGTAAAACGCAAAATAATAAAATTAATGTGAAGGAAGCGATTAAGTTTGTTCTTTCAAACAAAAGCATTTATCCTGATTTCTTTATCATGGTATTCTTTGTGGGTTCATTAACTGCTGTTCTTGGATTATGGGGCAATGGCTATATGAAAACAGTCTATCAAATTTCCAACGAAAAGGCAGCTTTTTACTTATCCTTCATCACTTATGGTTTTATAATTGGGGCACCTATCGTGGGAAAATTATCAGACTTACTTGGAGGTGCCATAAAAAAGATTTTGCTTTTCGCAAGCGCTGGTTATGTTCTGTTATGGTCATATGTTTTGATTATTCAAAAGGGGAAACCACCAGTTGCTCAATGGTCGGTCATTTACTTTTTAATGGGGATTCTAATTATCTGTCATATCTTGGTTTTTTCCAATGTTAAAGAGGTTAATCCACTAAAATATACTGGAATTGCCACTTCGTTGGTGAATATTGGTGAGTTTGTCGGTAGTGGGATCATTAGCTTATTGATGGGATTGATGATTAAAAGACTTACACATAGAGGCTTACCACTTGAAGAAGTATATACGCAAGCGATGGTACTTGTGCTAGGCGCAGCAATACTTAGCTTTATAGCGGTTCTGCTTATGCATCAAGAATCTAAAAGCAATCTTCAGAAAATCGAAGCGATTAAATAAACGATATACAAATAAAAAGCGCCTCAATAAAGGCGCTTTTAATGTATATTCAATTTAGATGCTTAGACCAATCATTAATCATCGTGTTCATCATCTTCTTCATCATCACCAGAAGAAGTATCCTTATCTTCATCCTGATGATCTTTCTGATCTTCAAAAGCATCATTTAAGATTTCGTATTTTTCTTCGATGTTTTGCTCAATAAGTTTATAATTTGGTGCGTCTGCTTGCAACTGAGCTTTGATTTGTGTAATGAACGTTACTACTTCAGGATCGGTTCCAAATCTTTCTTGTAGCTTATTTAAAGCCTTATTTATCTCATTGACGGCTTCTGCGTTATGATCATCATCACTGTCATTTTTATTTTCATCTTTGTCGTCATCTTGATCATCATCATTTTCTTTTTTATCTGCGTCAGAAACACTTGCACCAGATATGCTGTCACTTGAACTATTTTCAGAAGAATTAGCTTCATTCGTTATAGTAGCACTTGTTTCTGCATCCGCTTCATCCTCATCGCCATCATTATCTGACCAGATTTTGTTATAAGCATCTTTATATTGCATAAAGTATGCTTTAGAGACGGATTTAACTTCCTGAAGCTGAGTGATACTCATCGTATCTAAAGTAGCCAAAGTCTGTGTTGCCCATGCTTGAATGCTGATCCCAGCTACTGTTGAAGGTTCTGTTACAAAGGTTAATTTTTGTAAGCGTTCTCTTAAATCATCTAAATCTTTGGAGTCAAATGCATCGACCCCATCTTCGTCATGATCGTCATCAGAATCATCATTTTGAGCTAAAGCCCAAGTTTTTTGATAAAGTGACATTACAGGTTTCCAAAGCAGCTTAGCTGATTTTAATAGTGTCAAGGTTTCTGCTTGAGTTGCAGTACCTGAGTTGAACTTAGCCACCTCTGCGCTGTTTAAGAAAGCTTGAATCGAAGTGCCAAACTGCGAATCGTTCTTAGCGGTTTCGAGTTTATTTAAGAATGTTTTTACAGATTCTACAAGATCGTCATCTGCTTCAACTTCATAAACAGACATATCGACGTCTTCTATCGCTTCAATGGTTTTTGAAACTGGGTTAACAAGTGGTTGGCTATCCTTTGTAATTTTAGCAAGCTCTAAGCGGCCGAGTGTAACACCATCAGAAAGAGATTTCTCAGCGGTTGAAAGATCACTTTCGATATAAATAATATGAACATTATCTGGAACCTTCATACTACTTGATAGAAATTGTTCAAGCTCCTCGCCAAAGGCAGCCAATGTCACTGCGTCAAGAGCTGCTTTTTCATCTAATATAGCTGATGAGATTAAGATGTTGTTATTTGTATCATTTAAAAACTTCTCAATCTCTGCATTTTGAACGATTTCTTTTATGACATCATGAACATCTTTTCCCACCATGTCGTCATTGATAACAGATTTACCGTCATCGTTTAAGGTAATAATTTTTGTAACCACATAATCTTTATCAATTTCAATTTGCAAGCTAGGATTAATATCAATTGAAATCAGTGCATATGCTGAGCTCGGCATCAAGTTGTATCCAATCACTGATATCAAAAACAGTGCAGCTACAGTTGCAGCCACTAATAATTTCTTCTTCATATAGCCCTCCTTATGTTTAGAGTGGTATAAATCTTCTTCGAAGAAAAAGATTTCTTGATGGAGAGTCATGTTATTCTTTTTATTAATTTTTGTGTAAGAATGATCCTTAGTCATAACGACTGCAAAATCATCTTTAATTTGAACAACAACACCTTGTTTCATAAACACCTCCAACTTACTCATTCATAATACAATACAAAATTAATTTGATTTTTAGGGCCTATTTTTTTAACCAGATTTCAATTTTATCAAATTTTTTATAAAAAATAATACTTGTTCCAAGAATGAAGACTTTATTGTTCTTAACCATTTTAAGACCAATCTTTAAACTTTTAGAAACCAATGTGACAGGAAGGGATTTTTTTATATAGACCTGTGTCATAATAAATGTATTTAAGGCAATCTCCCTTGCGATTCCAAGCGCTGTCTCTTTCGTATCTGAATGCTTTGGCATATGATTGGATAAATCTTCAAAGCTTAGCCCAAAGTAATCCAGCTCACTTTGGTAGGCAATCAGCTCAAGTCGAAGCTCTTCATCACTAGGTGCCACAATCTCGATTGTTGAAAGGTCATCGTGTTGGTGATGCTTTTCCTTTTCCCAATAGGTTTTAAGTCGACTTTCGATGACAATTTTTGCAAAAGTTAAAAAACGTCCTTTTTCAATATCATAGCGATCGATTGCCTCGTTAAATGCAATTAGCGCTACTGAAAATTCATCATCGTTTCGCACGCAAACATAGGCGTGTTTAAGTTCAGATACAGACTTGATTACAAAAGGCGTATAGTCTTTTATAAACTGATTGCGCATGTCGGCTTGATGCTTTATTTGATTAATATAAAGATCTAAGTTTGAAGCATTCATGTTTACTCCTATCTGTAAATAGAACATTCATATTAGTATTTACCCAATAAATTACTTGTAATGGACTTATTTATACAGTTTAAGTAATCTTTAATCAAATTTGAGATTTTAGACTTAATTATTAATTTACAAGTATTATAGCAAATTGTCAAATGCCCCTTAGTAATGAAATCACTAAACAAATGTTTTTATATATTGGCATTGGATTTACTTTAGGCTCAGGACTATGTTATTATAATTTTGTAATATTATGCTTTTAAAGGAGCGCTATATGGCGATGAAAATATTTAAAAAGCTAGATCAACCCATGCTTAAGACCTCAGATTTTATGAGGGAGAGAAACATAAAGAATGCGGCACATGGCAAGGTGCTAGCCGTAGGCGTTTTGATCTTTGAGGTAGTGTTTATGATCATAGCGATACTAAGTAGAGCAAATGGTGTAAGCCCATCGTTTAACTATAATTTTTATATGGTTATGTATATTTCGTTGATCGTTGTGAGTAGTGTTTTTTATGGTTTATTGAAAAGATACAATCCAAACGAAGCGTCAGAGGCGTACCAAAGGAAGTTTTATCGACTCACTGTGGGATTTGGTTATGTTTTTATCCTGTGGGGAATGCTGGTTAGCTTTGCGGATCAAGGGTTGTATAGCAACTTAAATGCCCTGTTTATCAACTTGATAGCGATTGCTTCATTTCTGTATATAGCGCCTAGGAATTCGCTGATTATGTTTGGTTCTGAAGCGGTGATCTTTTTTATCTTTATCTCTAAATTTCAGCCGAGTATGGATATTTTATTGGGGCACTATATTAACAGCACGGTTCTTTTTGTGTTTGTATGGTTGGCTTCGTTTTTATCCTACAATATTTTTACCAGTAATTATCTGAATAAAAGTCAACTTCAGGTTCAGCTTGATGTGAACAGTGAGATCAACGAGCAGCTACAAGATGTGGTTTATAAGCTGGAGGCACTGGTAATTGAGGACTCATTAACAGGACTTCCCAACCGTCGAGGTCTGGACAAGTTCCTTCGAAACATCGTTAGCGTTTATAAGTCAGAGCCAACGACGATTTCTTTTTTAATGATCGATATCGACTACTTTAAGCAGTACAACGACAGCTACACCCATATGGCTGGGGATGATACCTTAAAGCAAATTAGTGGGAAGCTGAAGGAGTTCGTCACTTCTCTTAATGATTATGTGATTCGTTTTGGTGGGGAAGAATTCTTATTTATCAACGTTTCTAAGAGTAAAGAGGAAATGGTAGCAATTGCTGAGCGCATGCGACGAGAGGTTGAAGCGCTTAAGATTGAACATATAACCTCTGAATGTAGTTCATATGTGACCATCAGTATTGGGTTGGTGACAGAGAAATCAGGGAACCTAGAGTGGATCAATCAACAGATTTCAGCTGCGGACAAGGCACTTTATAAGGCGAAGGAGCTGGGGCGAAATCAGGTGTATGTTGCAGAGTAGTCAAGTGCTACTCTTTTTTATTTTTAATTTTTACTTTATACAGTTTTTATATAATTATGGTAATAATAAATAAAAGCAATTTTGGTAAAGGAGGATCTCATGCATTTTGTTAAGTTAATTTTTAAAAGATTAACCTTTGGTCTATTGATCATAATTACTCTAATCATTTTTGTAGCGATTCTGTTTGCTTTTATTCACAACATCCTAACCATAAAAGAAAAAATGGAAATGCAAATAGGTGAAGTTATAAGTGTTAGCGATAAAAAAATGAATGCATATGTTACAGGCGAAGGTGCACATACCATTGTTCTCTTAAGTGGTCTAGGAACAGCGTCACCAATTGCTGACTTTATGCCTTTAGCAGAAAAGTTGGGAGAAGAAAATAGGGTAGTCATTCTAGAGTATTTTGGATATGGCTTCAGTGATCAAACGAGCGAGCCTAGAACTAATAAGCAGATCGTTGCAGAAGTTAGGGAGGCACTAGAAAAGCTGGGATTGAAAGGCCCATATATACTTATGCCTCATTCAATTTCAGGGATTTATGCACTTGAATACGCCATGACATATCCTGAAGAAGTAGAAGCAATCATTGGAATCGATGCCTCTGTTCCGAATCAAACGAAAATCACGTCACCACCTAAAGTATCTGGGCTGATGGGTATAATGAATAAAATGGGTTTTTTTAGACTTTTAGATACAACGAATGCCGAGATGAATACAGGTGGTTATTATACTGACGTGGAGCTAAAGCTAGCAGAATATGCAGCCAAATGGAACAGTATGAACTTCACAATGATAGATGAATTTGAGCACGTCTTATCAAATACGACATTGCTCTATGACCGTCAGTATCCAGTAGACTTACCAATTCTATTATTCCTCTCAAGCGATACCATTAAAAATGATGATACCTGGCTACCACTTCACGAGGCGATGTTTACAGAGCAAACTGCACGGGAAATACAAAAAATTAGCATATTAGAAGGCGGTCATTATCTACATTGGTATCAGTGCGAAAGGATAACTGAGGCAACCTTAGCATTTATCAAGAACGTGTTAGATTGATTTATCATCTTTATAAAGGGTATAATCAATAAACGCTGTTTTATTACAGCATAACTAAATTGAAATGGATGGTAAACTTTTTGAAACAAAAGAAGAACAAAACCTACGAGATAGCAATGATAGCCATGAGTGTCGCCATGCTCATCGGAGGTGGGATTGGCATATATGCAATAAGTGCAGTTTTCCCAGTGCCAGGAAGCAAGTATGTCATGATGGCACCTGTTATTGCGACGATTCTTTATGTAATGCAGATTAAACTAAAAGGACAGACGACGATACTAAAGTTTGGTGGTGTTTTTGCATTGGTGATGACATTGGTTAATCTCTTTATGGGAATAGCGATTCTACTCACAACGCTCTGTACGCATGTCTCGGTTTTATGGATCAAAAACAACGAAAGAAAGGCATACTGGGGCAGTGTCCTCTATGCAGGGTATACTGGTGTAATCGCACTATCGATTACAAAGCTATTCATCAGTGGCATCGTAGATGAAATTCCCTATATCGTCTTTGTGGGGATCGGTGCATTGTGCATGGTATTTGGGGTGATAGGGACAACAGTGGCGAAGCGCATCATTAGGTCCATAAAAGGATATGCCATCGACAGTGAACATATGATAGATCATAAGTAATAGGAGGCGACATGAAAGTAGGCGTAATTGGTTCAGGTGCCATCAGTGGCATCTACCTTAAAAACATGATAGAAAGATTTGATAACCTTGAGGTGATTGCGATCGCAGACCGTAGAGGTGTTGGTGCAGGTGAAAAAGCGAAAGCATATGGAATAGAAGCGGTGACCGTTGAAGCCTTACTCAGTCATCCTGAAGTAGAAATGATCGTGAATTTAACACCGGTTGGCACACATTACGACCTCATTAAATCAGCTCTATTGGCTGGGAAACACGTCTATACTGAAAAGACCCTCACCTCTGACCCCGTTCAAGCAAAAGAGCTTCTGGATTTGGCAGATGAAAATGGCCTTTATTTAGGATCAGCACCAGACACTTTTATGGGAAGCGCCCTTCAATCAGCAAGACAAGCGATAGACGACGGAATCATCGGAGAAGTCAACTCGTTTGCCATCTCGGTAAACAGAAGCAACTCATTTCTGATCAGCTTGTTCCCATTCTTAAAACAACCAGGGGCAGGCGTTTTGTTTGACTATGCGGTTTATCATATGACGGCACTGGTAAGCTTGTTTGGGCCTGTGGCAAAGGTAGGCGCTATCGTGAGAGCACCATATAAAACGCATATCAATATCAACCCAAAGAGCTCAGAGTACGGTGAAACCATGCAGACGCCAAACGAAAGCCAAGTGTCTGCAATCGTTCAGCTACATAATGGGATGACGGGGACCCTACATCTGAACACAGAAAGCAATAGAGATGAGGAAACCTTTTTCGCGGTTTATGGCACAAAGGGCATCCTGTATTTAACCGATCCCAACCTGTTTGGTGGCAGTGTGCAGTTTATTCCCGATCAATCTGTCTTAGATATATCGGTTGAACCTGTCAATCTATGGCAGTTTACGCCGTTCTCAGATAATTCCAGAGGGCTCGGTCCTTCTGAAATGGCAGAAGCAATCATAGAAGGAAGACCGAATCGGGCGTCTAAGGAGATGGCCTATCATGTGCTTGAAGTCCTTGACGCGATCTTAAAATGTGGCGAAAAGGGTGCATTTCAAACTATAGAATCGACTTTCACAAGACCGTTGCCTTTGGAAGGAAAACGCGTACCGATTACCAACATCGGGCACATCTCAGTTCGGATGGCAAACGAATCACAGATGCTTAAATTCTATAGCGAAGTGCTTGAAATGAAGCCCTTATTTGAATTGTCCTTAAAAGAGATTCATCCAGCCATAGCAGATGAAGAAAATCGGCCATGCCTAGCTTACTTTAAACTGGCAAATCATCAATATCTAGAGCTTTTGTATAATAATGGTGCCTCATATGAGACCGTTAATGATAGACGTGAACACTATGGCTACATGAAGGTCAATTTTGAAGTAGAGGACATTGAGGCGTTTAAGTCACATTTAATTGCCAAAGGGGTAACCTTGGTTGAAGACATACATGTCGTCGTCGATGGCTCAAAGGAACTGACCATCCTAGATCCAGATGGCAATGAAATTCAGTTTACGGAATACGCTAAAGGAGCGCATGCAAAGATAAAGCTCTCGGCTAAAAAAGCGCACGAGAGCTGTTCTAAGGTGTCGCATACCACACAGGTGGCGTTTCAAGTTAAAGATCCAGTAAATATGTTGAATTTTTATGTAAAGGGACTTGGGTTGAATAAAGCATTAACCCTAACTTATAATGATCTTTATTTGGATCTTGAGAATAAACTGAAACTGGCAAATATAGATACAAAAAATGAGTTAGCGTCACAAATTGAACCAATTCAAGCTGAGATGAAGGCCATAGAACGTTTGCGCGATCGCGCTTGGATTGATTTTATAGAAATCGCACCACATCAATATCTCGAGCTCTTCCATTCACCAAACGAAGTGAAAAAAGCACCAAAGGATGTCGAACGCTGTTATGGCTATAATCATCTTTGCCTTGAAGTTGATGATATTGAAGCGGCTTACAAAGCCGTAATCTATAACGGTATCAAGCCTGATACTGAGATCACTCTAGGTGCAGAAGGTGTCTACCAGTTCTGGTTAACGGATCCTGATGGCAATCGTGTCGAGTTGATGGCCTATACAGAAAAAGCAATGCAACTATCATAATTGACATTCAACTATTGAAAATATTGATATTATTGAAATCATTAAAACCCACGCGTCTGACCCTTCCAAGGCTTAGGCGCGTTTTCTCTGTATTCTTCTATCCCTGGACCACCTAGCTTTTTAAGCCGCCATATGCCATAAATATAGCTGAGGAGTAACACCAAAACTGTCAAAGGCATTCCTAAAAGCGTGTTGATTATAAAAAGACCACTTAAGTTTTGATCTTGAATGAGGATCAACTGAAGAACGCCTCTTAAAACAAACAAAACAAGCCATAAAGTGGTCACTTCTGAGTAAGCGGGTCGTATATCATTACGCCAAAACCAGTTTAACTCCCAGCCTCTTGAAATATGGCTGAGCCAAGCGGCAAGAGGTTTTTTGAAGACTAGGCTGACGGCTGTAATGATAACCAAACCCGTACTTGTAATTAGCTTCGGCACATAGTAATTTGAAGCACTTCCTGCTAACAGAGCAAAACTGACCGCGACGATAATGCCAAGCAAACCACTAAGTGCATAATACCATGACTGCTTTTTAATCCTTCTAAAAATGGCTAAAAGAAATGCAGCGCTGATGGACAAACCCGCAGCAAGCTCTAAATTAAAAATCGAATTACCAATAAGATAGATCATCGGCGGCAGGATAGCGTCTAAGGTGTTGCCTTTTAACACGAGTTTCAGTTCTTCAGCGAGTTCTTTAATAGTCATTTTATCACCTGATTCCCTTTTGCTAGTTTTTATCGGATCACTAGATTTTACCTTATCGCTAGATTTTATCGTAAACAACGCATCTTTAAAGATACATTTTGAAGTCTAACTGTGCTTTGAAAGGTGTTCTTTTTTTGCCCCTAAAAAGAATTTAAGCCAGTCATTTTCTGAGGTATAAAACGCGTAAAGAATATAAAGAGCACCAGTAAAAAAGCCAAGTACCATCATCGCAACAATCCATATAATCTTTGCTACAAGATACTTTTCTCTGAAAAAAATCCACATTGAAAAAAGTGTAAAGCCGACATAAAGATCGACGAGAGACATGATTCCCCAAGGATTGTCAAATAAGAGGGCGCCATCCTTAAAAAAATCACCGTTGATAAAACCATTTAATAGTCCTGCTGTCATAGCAAATAGACCAATCCAAGCGATTATCTTTCCTACTTTCATAATTACCTCCATTAGATGATTGGTGTCAGATTCTTGAAATATCCGAGGATTCTTGAAAATTAATACCCGTAACATAAGTTAAATAACCAAAATAGGTTTAAGATCGCTAATTTAAGTTGTAGTTATTAATGTTAGTTCTAATAAGTTAAAGATGAAATTGAAGATAGAATATTTGAAAAAAAACAAGAACTGTGCGACACTAGTAATATGAAATAGATTATACAATAGAGGTGCCAAGTGAAAAGTAAATGGGATGAAAATAAAGAACAAAAAGAAGAGAGCCTTTTTGACACCGCCTACCGACTATTTTTAGAGAAGGGCTTTAACCAGACGACGATCAGTGATATCGTGAACATGGCTGGGGTTGCAAAAGGTACCTTTTATCTTTATTTCAAAGATAAATACGATATAAGAGATCGAATTATCATCCGGAAAACTTATCGTTTAATAGAAGAGTCTATATCAAAAAAAGAGATCCAAACACTTGTGAGGTTTGAAGACCGATTGCTTTTCATCGTTGACTTTATTTTGGATTATCTAAGTGAGAATAAGGCTTTTTTAAGCTTTATGCACCGTGATCTCATCTTCGGCATCTATAAAGGGACGTTTTCTAAAACCGTACGTGAGGGTGCAGACACCACCATCATGGATCTTTTCATAGAGGGTGCACAGGAAAATGGCTACCAGATGGCGCGTCCTGATTATGTGTTTTGCTTGATACTTGAGCTAGTGAGTACAGTTGCTTACAGCGCCATCGTTTTAAACGAGCCTGCGCCTATAGAAGAGATGAAACCCTATGTGCATCGAGGCATCATGGGGATTTTGAGTATGTATAAAGAATGAGGATCTCTTCCAAAACCTAAATATTAAGTTTATGAAATATCGCGGAATTAACTCAATTCGCGATATTTTTTTACAATTAATTAATTGACCAACGGTCAAAAAAGGAGTACAATCTGCTAGTGATTGACCAATGGTCATAATTAGAAGTGAAATAGTAGCGCTTGGACTTCTTACTATGATCTAAAAACTAATTAAAAGGAGTGATTGTTTGGAAAAGTTCGGCATGTTCGTCGGTAAAAAAAGAAAGCTCATCGTTTTTATCGCAATTTTATTATTTATTCCATCAGTGATAGGATTTTTGATGGTTCCAATAAATTACGATATTCTGGCATATTTGCCTTCGGATGTTGAGTCTGTTAAAGGACAGGCGATATTATCTGAGAGCTTTAAATCTTCAAATCAAGGCTATTTGGTTTTTGAAGACACCCCAGAGTACATTATCGACGACAAAATATCTAAAATTAAAGAAGTATCAGGAGTTCAAAATGTTCTATGGATCAGAGACATGCTCAATATGGGCGTACCAAAGGAGATTCTACCAGAGGAACTTTCTGAGATTATCTATAGAGACGATTGTGTCCTCGTCTTGATTAACTTTGAAGGAAATGCAACGGATGAATCAACACAAAATGCCATTGCAGACATCAGGGAGATTAGCGGTGATAATAGCTTTTTAAGTGGCATGGGTGCTTTGATCAAGGATACCATTGACATCTCAAACACTGAAAAAATCGTTTACTTGGCACTAGCAGTGGTGCTCACAATCATCGTACTCGCATTGACATTAAAATCGACGATTATTCCAATTTTATTTTTACTCAGTATAGGCTTCTCCATCGCCGTTAATTTAGGGACAAACATCTTCTTAAAGGATATCTCATATGTAACAGAAGCCATCGCAGCGGTACTTCAGTTAGGGGTAACCATGGACTTTTCCATCTTCCTCTATCACCGATATGAGGAGGAACGCGCCAACTACGCCGATCATATAGAAGCTATGGGTGTAGCGGTTAACAAAACTGCAGTTTCAATATCTGGTGCAGCACTGACCACCATTGCAGGTTTCCTTGCGCTTTGCGCTATGAAGCTTACGATCGGAAGCAACATCGGAATCGTAATGGCGAAGGGTGTATTGATAGGTGTCATCAGTACGTTGACACTGACACCAGCGCTTATACTGATTTTTGATAGAGCGATCCATCGCTTTCAACATCCAGTTCTAATGCCAAGCTTTGAAAAGCTTTCAAGATTTGTGGTAAAACGCCATGTGTTGTTGCTTGTTTTAGGATTACTTTTGTTGATTCCAGCGATTTATGGCGCTTCAAATACAAATGTTTATTATAAGCTCGATGAATCATTGCCTCAAGATTTAGAGTCCATCGTCTCATTGAATAAGATGAAAGCGACCTATGATATGGCAACGACGCATATGATTATTTTAAAAGATGATCTGCCAGATTACCAGATTGACGAAATGGTCGGCAAAATTGAAGCGCTAGACGGCGTATCTAAGGTCATCGCTTATAACAAATTGATTGGACCGATGATACCAGTAGAAATGGTACCTGCTGAGCTCTCAGACGTCTTTTATAAAAACGGTTACGAGCAAATCATCGTCAATTCATCTATGGCAGTTGCAAGTGATGAAACCAGTCGTCAGCTGGAAGCAATTAGATCGATTATTCGCACCTATGACCCCGAGGCATTGATTACAGGTGAAGGCGCGCTATCTCAGGACTTAATAGAGATTTCAGACATCGACTTTAAAAATGTCAACATTCTTTCTATTATTGCAGTTTTTGTCATCATAATGATTTCGTTTAAATCGTTGAGTATTCCAGTGCTTCTCATTTCAGTAATTGAGCTAGCGGTTTCCATCAATATGGGAATTCCTTATTATACGGGCGCAACCATACCATTTATTGCAACCATCGTCATTGGAACGATACAGCTTGGCTCTACAGTAGATTATGCAATCCTTTTAACGACGCGTTTCAAAGAGGAATTAGAAGTACAAAATGACAAATTTGAAGCCATGACTGTGGCACTTAAAAGTGCATCCAAATCCATCATGACCAGTGGATTAACCTTTTTTGTCACCACGGTTTCAGTGGCATTTATCTCTAAGATCGACTTAATTTCAAGTCTCTCTGGGATGATCGGACGTGGGGCACTAATCAGTATGGTAACTATCATGCTGATCCTACCATCTGTTCTATTGATCTTTGAAGGTGTGATTCAAAAAACGACGATGAAATGGAGAAAAATCTGAAATGGAGAAAAATATGAGAAATTTAACAAAAAAAATAACCGCACTTGGACTGAGTGTTTTACTGATTGCTTCAGTTCCAGTGCATGCAGATACTGCACAGGAAATTTATAAGGATGAAACCGTATATGGTTTAATAGATGCTTCTGGACAAACCACTAAGCTCATTGTCAGCGACTATATTCACAGTGCAGAAAAGCTCGAGACGCTTAAAGACATTTCAAACTTACAAGACGTTCATAATCTAAGAAGTGATGTGCTACCTGAAAAGGATCAAACGTCTCTTACATGGCAGGTAGATGGCTATGAGCTCAACTATCAAGGCACAAGCCAGCAAGCACTTCCAGTGGACACGACGATCACCTACTATCTTGATGGTGTGGAAACTGCACCAGAGGCGCTTATCGGCAAGTCGGGGGAGTTGAAAATGGTCATTCATCAAGACAACCTCGTTTATACTGAAGCTGAAATCATGGGCACACAGAGAAAAGTTTATGCACCGTTCTATACACTTGCAACGATGCGATTTGATGCTTCAAACTTTACAGATGTTGCCATCAATCAAGGTAAAATCTCCAACGATGGTGCGAATTTTTTAGTGGTTGGTTTCTTAGCCCCAGGTATGACGGAAAACTTTGGCGACTTGATGGATTTAAAGGTTGAGGATGATCTGATCATCAGTGCAATTGTAACAAATTATGAAGCGCAGCCGATGTATCTTGCGATGTCAAACAAGCTTCCTGATGTGGAAGATATCAGCCTATTAGATCAAGTGGATCAGCTCGACAGCTCCTTAGCTGAGTTTAAAAAAGCAGGAAATGACCTAGTAAATGGTGCAACCGATCTAAGTAATGGACAGGTTACCTACTTTGAAAAATTCGGTGAAGCGACAGTGGGATTAAAAACTTTTTTAAGCTCTATAGATAAACTCTCTGAAGGTGTAAAGCAAATTGCATCGCCACTCACTCAGCTTGTGGAAGGCGCAAGCAGTTTATCCCAAGGCATCCTAGCACTTCAAAATAGTGCAACACCACTGGTGGATGGCTATGTGAAATTCAGTGAAGGCACAAAGTCGTTTGCAGATGGTGCAAAGACATTCGCTGGAAAAGTGGAACAGCTTTCAGGC
>DJWQ01000194.1:26242-44567 GCA_002441045.1 Firmicutes bacterium UBA6226
TTTTAGCAGCGATGAAAGGTTTTCAAAACAGCTTGCCAAAGGACTCTAAAGAATATGCAGCCTATTCAAGCATCGTAGCAGAGATGGAAAAATTAAATGGCGCAACTTCGGCATTAAGCGATGGCATGACACAAATTTCAAGTAATATGACGACGTTTAACGCAGGCGTAGATGCGTTCGCAAAACAAGCTTCTGGCCTTTCTACAGTTCAAGAGGGGCTTAGTGAAGGCTCTAAACAGCTGAGTGCAGCAGCAACTGAGCTCGTCAGTGGTGCAGCTGTACTTCAAAATGGCACACTTCAATTAACCGAAGGCATGTCTGCTCTCGTCAGCGGTAGCCAACAGCTTGAAGGTGGCTTAAGACAGTTAGACGGTGGGATGCAAACACTATTATCAAAACTTCCTGAGCTAAAAAATGCCAATCAAATGCTAAGTGGTGGATTTGATGCCCTACAGACAGCATCGACAACATTAATTGATGGTGGTGTCGCACTTAAAGAGGGAATGACTCAGTTTAACCAAGATGGTATTCGAGCATTGACAGACAAGATCGAGATAGAGGAGGGCAAGCTTGACGAAGCCCTTGCGATTAAGGAGGTGCTAGACAAGCTTGCAATAGATAACAGCACGTTCTCTGGCGCACCTGAAAGCTTTATTACGTCAGTAAATTATCTTTTGAAAGTGACACAATAGCTAGGTCACAAGAGAAATAAGTAAAGTATCAAGTCAATAAGTGGCAGTAATGTGATAAAGTTTGGCTGTGACGAGATAACGATTAGATTTAATAGATAATAAGATGTATTAGATAACAAGATAGACTCGATGACGGTCGCGTATTATAATAGGATTAATATTGAGCGTTAGAGAGGTCGGCATATGAATCGTATTTTAATTGTCTACTACACGGGAACTGGAAGCACAGGCATCGTCGCTGAGCATGCTTTAAACAACCTTAAGGAAAGAGGCATCGAGGCAGAAGCGTTTAGGTTAACCCATTCAAACAAAGATCATTTATCCGAACTGACAAAAAGCTACGATGGTTTGATTCTACTATATGCCGTTCACGCCTTTAATGCACCAGAGCCTGTATACGAGTGGTTAGATCGACTTGAAAGCGTTTCAGCTAAGCCGGCGATGGTGATCTCGGTGTCAGGTGGTGGCGAGATGATATCCAACACAGCTTGCCGCGTCACAGCGATTAAGAAGCTGTCCTCAAAAGGCTATAAAGTTACCACAGAAGCAATGGCTGCTATGCCAAACAACTGGATGTCGCCCAATCCCGATATCGTCTCTAGAGCCTTACTGGCGATAGCACCACAAAAGGTAGCCGATTGGATCGACGCCTTTTTATCGGGCCAACCAAACGAGGTGCTACCAGTTAAAACGATTGATCGTGTGATTACAAAGGTCGGCACCTTAGAAAAGCACGGCGGACGCCTCTTCGGTAAAAATATTGTGGTGGGGAGTACGTGCAACGGCTGTGGCTGGTGTGTGAAGAACTGCCCTGCTGGCAACATTGCTTTCCAGGAGCTTTCAGAAGAGCAACTGCCTGTCTTCAGCAAGGTCTGTCACTTCTGCTTAGGATGTGTCTACGGCTGTCCACAAAAAGCGCTTACACCTGGTAAACTAAAATTTGCTGTGATTAAGACGGGATATTCGATTAAAGACATCAAAAATAAAGAATCACTTGATTTAGAGGATCCTCAGACATTAAATCAGGTGAGTGAAGCACTTGGAGACAAAGGATGGGAAGGCGTCAAACGTTACTTGGGTTTGACGAATTAAGTTTATATTATTACGGAATATGAAACGTTATAATGATTAACAAAAGGGCTACTTTAGAAATAAAGTAGCCCTTAAATTTTTATAATAAAGATTATAATAAGCAATCGCTTTAACAAAGACCACAGAGGTTATTATAAACCTAAGATGCTTATTGTTATTTTCATAATGAAAAATAAGTGCTACAATATAAATAACCCCCTATAGGGGATATGGAGGTGGCATATGGACGAACACAATCATCCACAGAGCAAACAAGTGATCAATCGTCTTTCTAGAGCGATAGGACACTTAGAGTCAGTAAAGAGAATGGCTGAAGAAGGTCGCGACTGCAGTGAGCTCTTAAATCAGCTCTCAGCGGTTATCTCAGCGATTAACAATACCAGTAAAATCATTTTAGAAGACCATATCAATCATTGTGTGGTTGAAGCAGCAAAAGTCGGAGACCATAAAGTCATCGAAGATATGATTGAAGCGATTAACAAATACATGGGCATGCAAATTAAAAAGGATGCTGGCATACATTAAATGACACAAGGTGGATTATGGAAAATTCAAAAAGCTACAAAGCAATAGGATTCGCAATTTTAGCGGCGTTGCTATATGGCATTAGCTCGCCTGTATCAAAGCTCTTACTGGTCAAACTTCAGCCGACACTTATGGCAGCGCTGCTTTACTTAGGTGCTGGGATAGGGATGCTCGGTCTCAACTTCTTTAAGGTCTTGCTTAAGAAGGAAAAAGTAGAAGCAAACATGACCAAAAAAGAAATGCCCTTTATCATCGGTATGATTCTTCTAGACATTGCTGCCCCAATCTTTTTAATGATTGGACTTAAGATGACCACAGCAGCCAATGCGTCGCTACTCAATAACTTTGAGATTGTTGCGACTTCCATCATTGCGCTGGCTATTTTTAAAGAGACGATTGGAAAGAGAATGTGGATTGCAATTGGGTTCATTACACTTTCAAGTATTCTCTTATCCGTATCTGATATCAGCAGCTTATCATTTACAGTGGGATCCATATTTGTTCTTCTAGCTTGTATTTCTTGGGGCTTTGAAAACAACTGTACACGGATGCTCTCACTTAAAGATCCACTTCAAATCGTAGTTGTAAAAGGCTTTGGATCTGGACTTGGTGCTTTGATTATTGCGCTATCTGTGGGAAAAATTGAGTTGAATTGGACATACGTATTAATTGCTTTATTACTCGGTTTTGTAGCTTATGGCATGAGCATCTATTTTTATATCATTGCACAGAGATCCCTTGGCGCTGCAAGAACCAGTGCTTACTATGCAGCGGCTCCTTTTATAGGCGTACTCATCTCTTGGATAATCCTTAGAGAACCAATCACACCGATGTTCACGATTGCACTTTTCGTTATGTTAGTGGGCACTTATTTCGCAGTAACAGAAGAGCATGGTCACGTGCACAAACATGTGGTTGAGACACACGAGCATAAGCACAACCATCACGATGGGCACCACGACCATACGCATGATTATGAAGTCGTCGGCGAGCATTCTCATGAACATACGCATGAAGCGGTAGAGCATACACATGAGCATTTACCGGATTTACATCATCGACATACTCATTAAAAAAAAAAAAGGGACACTAGCTTATCGAAATAAAGTTAAGCTAGTGTCCCTTGATTTTTATCATGTACATGCAAATTTGAGCCTATAAACTCAACAAAAGCTGGATGTGTTCCTTCTCTTTTTGTATGATGTCATCCACTAGAGAATGATGCGCCTCATCAAGCACGATCTTTAATTCATTTAGCATAAAGATGGTTTCCTTTTCAAGCTTTAAGCCAACTGCAATGCCTTCTTTTATAGTGGTTACTGGTGATAAACGATTTAAAAAGGTGACCGTATCTCCAATTAATTGAAGTGCGTATTGCTTGTACTCTACTGTAATCTTGTCTGTACTGATGTGTAAACTAGCGTTTTTCAGTTTGCTGTAAAGCTGTTCATGCTTAACTTCCTCTTGTGCAAGCTTTTCAAAAAGGGCTTTTACAGTAAAATCCTCCGCATGCTTTGACATTTCAGAATACTGCTTTTGACCGGCCTGCTCAAGTGTAATCAGCACATTAAACAAATCTTCTATTTGGAATAACGATGACATATTGCCTCCTATCTGAAATTCTCCTCTTGTTTGTACCAGTAGCCACCCCAATTGATATTATCAGCAATTTGAGCCTCTTGGTTAATGGTAACGCCTTCAAGAACCTCTTGCTTAAAAACTTGGTAACCAACGCGGTCGACGATATAACCAATGTGTTCCTTTGGTAAAGAACGATCGATATAACGATCGACAAATGCGTAAGTATTCACAATGATTTGAGTGATCACTTCTTCAGAAGCCCACTTAATGAAAGGCATTGCAATTCGTGGATTCTTCTTGCCGGTTCTGCCCATGATGACCATTCTGTAGGATTTTTTATCAGAACGCGTCATAGCACCTGTTGGACATTTTAAGATACATTCGCCACAGCCGATACATTTTTCATGATCTCTTTTAATGTTAAAACCATCCACTGACAATGCACCAGTCACTTTTTTCTTACAGTTTTTAACGCACGCTTCGCAGGTGATACATCTTGAAGCGTCGTACATCGGTTCAGTGGTACAGATGATACCGAAGTCTTGCATATGCGCCTTGATGCAATCGTTAGGACAACCAGTAACTGCGATCTTAAAGTGAAAATCGTGTGGATAAACAGCTTTCTCGATACTTTGAGCGATTCGAGTGGTGTCGTCGTTTGCAAATGGACACACTCTATTGCCGATACACGCTGAGATATTTCTTGTTCCAGCTGCAGGATAGCCATCATCGGTTGCATCCAGTGCAAGGCCAAGACTTTCTATTAATGGTCGTATTTTTTTGTTGATTTCTGGAATGGCATCGAAATCAATATTGGGTACTTCGAAGCCTTGTCGTGCAGTTAGGTGAACAGTACCATTGCCGTAGGTTTGTGCGATTTCATTGACGAGTTCTAAGTACTTGCTTTCTAGATGACCTCCGGGTACACGAATTCTTAGGCATGTTTTATCTCGGGTTTTAGTGATGCGGTAAGCGTTTTTTGTAACCGTTTTTCTATTTATACTCATGTCACCCTCCTAATCGATTAAATGCTTTGCTTTGGTATAATTAAATACAGGACCTTCAAGACAGACGTAAGTTTCATCGATCTTACAATGTCCACATTTTCCAATACCGCAACTCATTTTTCTTTCGAAGGATACCCATATGTTTTCTTCTTTGACGCCAAGCTTGATTAGCTCTAGCGTGGTAAATTTCATCATAATTGGCGGTCCAACAACGATTGCAGTTTTACTAGCAGCATCTGATAAATCGAGCTTGGTTAAATGCGTTGTAACGAGACCCGTTTCACCCATCCAGTTTTCATCCGCTTGATCAACGGACACGATCACGTTAGCCTTGCTTTTCCAATCTGCTAAGGTATCCTTAAATAGAAGATCTGAAGGAGATTTGAAACCACAGATAACTTCAATATTGTTTACTAAATCTTGGTTTTGGATAAAAGTGTCTATGGTTTTTTGAACCGGTGCAAGGCCAGTCCCACCCGCTATAATCGCTAAGTCCTTACCTTTAAAAAGGTCGAGATTAAAACCATTGCCGTATGGGCCTCTGAAGAACAAGCTGTCACCAACTTTAGAGTTGAATACCTGATCCGTCAATCTGCCGACTTTACGAATCGTCATAAAAACAGACGTATCTGTAAAGTTACTTATTGAAATCGGCGCTTCTCCTACACCGGGAATTGAGATTTCCATGAACTGTCCGCCAGTAAGTGGCCCTTCATAACCAATTTCAAAAGTCCAGTCAATATCGGTTTCTTTATGGATACTTTTAATTACATAGGGTTTCGGTAAATAGGGATTATTCATTGTTTTGCCCCTCCGTAATAATCTGATTGATTTTATTGATACATTTTGAAAATGAGATATATTCTGGACATACATCGTCACATCTGCCACAGCCGACACACATATGAAAACCAAAACGCTTATGGAAGTCATTTATTTTGTGCATGGCTTTGAAGCGCATACGGTCGCCCTTTTTCGCTCTGAAGGTATGACCACCCGCCATATCCGTAAAGCCATCCACATGACACCCAGCCCAAACGCGTCTTCTTTCACCGATCTTTTGATCATCAGAGAGCTTTGTGTCCTGCATGGTAAAACAAGAACATGTGATACAAGAAGTGTTGCAGCGGCCACAAGAGATACAGCGCTGAGTGTACTCGGTCCAAATTGGATGATTGAAAATGGATTCTTGGATTGCGTCTGGATGAGGTACCGTAACTTCAACTTGATTTTTATTAATGAACTCTGGTTTAAAATCCAATGTCTTAACATCTGATGGCAAAAACGCAGTAAATGCATTATCTTTGACTTCTAGCATCATTTGCTCTGCGCCAAAGCGCACCGCAAGATCATATTCCGATGCGACATTGGTTCCCATAGAAACACAAAAGCATGAGTCAAAGCCAGTAGTACATTCAATCATCGCAAAGCGTATCAAGTTTCGTCTTCTCAAGTAGTAATAATCCACCACATCGCCATTTTTAAGAAAAATCGTATCTAATCGTTTGATACCGTTTAAATCACAAGGTCTGAGAAAAATGAGGATCGGTTTTTCATCCAGCTTTGGTTCGATGATTTCATTGCCGTTAAAATAGAACAGTGTTTCTCTTATTGGATAAAAGATTTCCTTTGGTGAATAGTAGCTTTTCTGATCGATTACCATTTCCGTAAACGATTGAACTTCACCATATCCAATCACATTGGTATCTGAAAACTTTCCTTTACCTCTCACCGAAGTAGGGGCAAAGACTCTAAAACTAGCAGTAAGTGCACTAATAAAAGTATCAAACTGCACCGTTGTTAAATTAAATCCCATTTGCTTCCTCCAAACTCTTATTCAACTTCGTCATTATATAAGACTGAATTAACGCATTCTCAATTAAACCCTCATTTATAACATCTACTTTTATTTGAGCATCACTTAAAACAGACTCGATAGAGTTCTCTCCAAATATATCCTTTGTGACATGATAGCCCGCCGTTAGCATAAGGGGAATCAATGTAAGATTCTGAACATTTGTCGACTGTAGGCGACTTAAAACGGACTTGGGTGTCTCTAAGAGTGTCGTAACAAAGATGTCATGATTTTTCTTCATCTGCCTCAATGCCTTTTCAATTTGTTCATAGATAAGATTGGCTTCAGTGGCACTGCCATGTCCCACTAAAAGAACAGGTCCATCAGGTAATGTAGCTGCTAAAGATTTTGAAAATGCGATGATTTCTTCCTCGCAAGTCATCAATGGGGGAAGAAGGTGTAGCTGATCAGACCGATAATATTTAAGGTGATCGTTTGCTAATGACTCATACTCATTTCCCTCAAATAACATTAACGGCAAAATCGTAATCGTATCATACTTTGAATCAAAGATTTGATTTTCAACCGTCTTAGCATCAAAGCCTCTCGCTTGAAGCTTTTGAACTGCACGAGTAGAGGTAAGTGCTAATTTCACATCGTAGTGGTCCAGTTTAGTAGCGAATTGATCTGCAAGTGCGTTAAGTGCTTGCCAGGCTTTAGCATAAGAACTGCCACGATGAACGATGAATAAACCATTACGATTTGCCATAATTTAACCCTCCGAAGATGAATTATTTTTTTGAACTACCAAGGTAGTAGTAACCCGCGCCGAGAATGACGCCACCGCCAACAAAGTTACCTAAAGTAACTGGAATTAAGTTGTTGATCATACCCATTATAGAAACCGTTTCAGGGTGTGGTTGGAATAAAGCCATAGCAAAAATCGTCATATTGGCAATGCTGTGCTCAGCGCCGATCGTTATAAATGCGAATAAACACCAAAAAATCATTATCAGTTTTCCAGACTCTGATTTGAGCTTAAGAGAACAAAGTACAGCCAGACAGACGAGCATGTTACAGATAATACCTTTGAAAAAGAGTGGCATAAAGGCATCGTTCATTTTACTACCAGCTACTTTTAGGATAAAGTCACCTGTAGCCGATCCAGCGATGTTTGTCATAAAGAAGAGATAACCAATAAAGAAAGAGCCAATGAAGTTACCAATATAGCTATAAATCCAAATTGCAATCGAATCCTTCCATGATACTTTTTTATCAAGTGAACCTGCCATCATGATCATGTTGTTTCCTGTGAAAAGCTCAGAGCCAGCCATGATAACTAAGCTTAATGCAATGCCAAATGATGCCCCCATTATTACCTTTGTAAAGGGTGAACCTGCTGCAGTTCCAATCCCTCCAACAACCATAATCAATAGAATTCCCAAACCGACAAATATACCGGCATATGCAGATGCTAATAGGTATCTGCCTTTACTTTCATTAATAAACTTTGCTTTTTTTTGTGCTGCCCCAATTAAAAAATCCAATGTTTCAGTAAACATTTCAACCTCCGTTTGTTTAAAAAATAACAAGCTTTGAGGAGAGTTTACCACATTGGATTTTTAAAGTCGGTGACAATTATCACAAAGTTCTATAATATTCTAAAATTTCTTCTTCTTTTACAGCGAGGCTCTTGTTGAACCAGCAAACCAAATCGTTATCGATGAGTTCTTTTAAAGCTCTTGAAATGGTTTCTCTTGGAACACCTAGCAAATGAGACAGATACGTGACGGTGATATCGATCGAAATTATCGTCCAAACACCTGATTCATCCTTCTTGCCATGATCCTTAGCTAACTTCCAAAGCTTGGCAGCAAGCTTTCGATCCATTCGCGTCTGAACGGTATTTTTGAGCTGTCTGTAAAGTCGCCTTTGTTTCCTACCACTTGAGTTTAGGATGTTCAGGGTTAAGTCGAAGTCTTTTTTCATAATACTGAGAAGCTCGTTCTTTGGAATGTAAAGTAGCTTTGCATCTTCAAAGCATTCACAATCTATGGAGACGTGGAGGTTATCAAAAACCACCTCGTTGATCAAAGCACCTTCTGATAGTATAAAAAACACTCGTTTTTGGCCATTTGCACTGTACCTTAAAAGTTGAATTTTGCCACTGACGATTGCATATAATCCATTGATCACATCGTGATTGGCAAAGAGTACTTCATCCTTGGCGATGGTCTTTAACATACAAATATTTAGGAGTTCCTTTTGTGTTTCAAGGGAAAGGTCTTTAAAGGCGTCAATTATTTGAATATCATTCAGTGATAGACCGAATTGAGGTTCTTTTGTAAGCTCAGGTTTTGGCATTTTACCTCCTCATCATACTAAAATCGTTTGACAATCGCTTCTATGTCCATATCCTGCACTGAGAAATCGAGAACGTTGAAATGACTGAGGACAAAGTTCATAATCCCAGAAACGCCGACTTGATTTCGGTTAAAGTTCACTGTGAGCTGTCCTTCGGATAGCTGGTAGCTGGTGTTATCAGGTTGACAGCCATCAACAGATGGGATCAGTGTTTCAAGCGTTTGCTCGACCATCACAGTATCATCGTATCTCAAATCGAAGACGATCTTACGTTCATAACCAAACTCCTTGCGAATGGTGTCGATACCGCCGTCGTAAAGGAGTTTTCCTTTATCTATGATAATGATGCGGTGGCACAGCTCTTCTATATCACTCATATCGTGAGTGGTGAGCAGTATGGTCGTTCCATAGCGCTGATTCATGTCCTTTATGGCTTTGCGGATACGCTCCTTGACCATGACGTCCAGACCGATGGTTGGTTCGTCTAAGAAGAGGACCTTAGGATTGTGTAGCATGGAGGCAGCGAGGTCGGCGCGCATCCTTTGGCCCAGTGAAAGCGTACGCACGGTTTGCCCCATAAACTCTGAAAGTTCAAAAATTTCATCAAAGTAGGCCATCTGTGACGCATAGAAGTCGTCCGGCACCTGATAGATTTCTTTTAAAATAGCGAAGGTCTCACCCACAGGTAGATCCCACCAAAGCTGCGTTTTTTGACCGAAAACGACGCCGATGTGCTTTGCGTTTTCCTGTCTTTTCTCATAGGGAATATAGTCGCCAACCTTGACGTAGCCAGAGGTTGGATTGAGGATGCCGGTCATCATTTTTATGGTCGTGGATTTTCCCGCACCATTGGCACCGATGTAACCGATGATTTCACCCGGCTTGATGTCGAAGGAGATGTCCTTAACCGCTTCTATGTGAATGGCTTCGCGTTTGAAAAGTGACTTTATAGTACCGGCAAGTCCTTTTCCCTTTTTATAAGCTGTAAATGTTTTTGTGAGGTTGTGTACCTCAATCATATTTTTTTCGTTCATTTTAAAGTCCTCTATTGTAACTGAGTTAAAGTGTATGAGTGTTAATTTTATCTATAGACGAATATAGGATTTTCTTCTTAATTGCCGACACTTTCGTAGTTTTTAATTCCAAGGTTAAAGATTTTCAGTCCAAGAAATAGCGCTGTCAAACTGATCAATATCGTTAAGCCCAAGCTTTTGAAAAGCGATGAAGCGCCTAAGAAATAGGAAGCTGGGATGTAGGCGGTTAGGGCGAAGGGTACGATATAGGTGATAAAAGTGCGTATGAATTTGTGATAAATCTCAAGCGGGTATTTCGCAAACTCACTCATGCTATAGAACATAAACAAGATGGATTGACTGCGTTTGGTCCAAAATGCGATGGAAGATAGAATCAGTTTGATGCTCGTATAAATGATGGTCGAAAAAATAATCATCACGATGAAAATCAGCAGCTTTGTCGGTGAGAAAATGATACCGCCTTTGATTGAGGCATAGACCACTAATAAGATACCGATAATCACTTCGCCCACACCATCGGGTTGGAAACGCTGTGCGATGATTTGAAAAAGCGGATGGATCGGTCTTAGAAGATAGCGATCAAACTCACCTTCGACGATGACATTTCCTGCCAGTAGCCAGAGATAGTCAGTAAACATATGGTCGATGCCCCTTGGTATGTTCGCAAAGCCATAAATAAACAGAAGGTCATAAAACGACCATCCTAAGAGGTCGGGGATTTGTCTAAAGACCAAAGCGATAAAGGCGATGCCACCGAATTGGATCAGGAAAAAAGCGAGGAAACCGATAATAAAATCAGTTCTCGAGTGCATGACTGCTTTTAAATAATGACTTAGAAACATACCATACAGCTTGATATAACGTTTTGCGTTTGTGAACATGTTAGCCTCCTATCCGCCAAGTATGGTCAGCCGTTTGATGGCTTTACGCCATACCAGTTGCGTCAGTGCCATCAGAAGAAGAACCCAAACGGCTTGAACCCCTACGTTGAAAAGGAGATCCTCTCCTGAGAATTTGCCGAGGTAGATCATAGTCGGTGTGTAGACCAAACCAGCAAACGGCAAGAATTTAAATACGTTAAAAAGTCCCTTTGGGAAAAAAGTCAATGGAATGAGTTGACCCGATAGTAGCTTTAAGATTGCCTCTTTTGCGAAAATAAATCCAAAGACATACTCGATGAAAAATGCCGCTAGCCCAAAAAGATAGTTGATATAAAAAAGGATGAGTGCGCTAAGGGATACGCTAACAAGGTAAAGTAGGCCGTTGGTGAGGCTTGGAATTACCCCATTTGAGACAAATTCATAGATCGTATAACCGCCCCAAAGTGGTAAAAATAAAAAGGTGAGGTTAATCCCGATATTCCCGATACAGTTAAAGAACTTCAAAAGCTGATAGTTGACTGGCTTGATTAAGTTTGTGGCGATACGACCAGACTTGACGTCCTGGCTGATGTCCCAGTGGACCTCGTTTCCGATGAGCATACTGGTCAGTGTACTCATCACCACATAGCCTACCATTTGTTTAAAAGTAAAGCCTTGGATGACCTCTGAAGTTGCGCTGGAAAAGATGGCAAACCAGATATAGATGAGCACCACAGTTTGGAAGAGCTCGCCTAAAATATAGACGTAAAAGTTCATTCGGTATGCCATAAAGCCCTGCATCACCGCTTTGGTGAAGGGCAGATAGGTTCTCAATAGTTTTTTCAAGTGGTACCTGCTTTCGTGTGAAATGACAATTGTATTCATAACTCACATTAGTATTTAAAATTAAGTTATAATCATTACTGCTTATATAACGTGGAACTAAAGCAAACTGTCCATAAGAATTTATTAATTTTTCAAATAATCGATTAAAGTCTCTAGATTCCCATCGTCGATTCTAAGCACGCAGTCCAGCTCACCTGGAACGCTGTCAGCAGAAGGGGAACAATTGGTTTGGAGATAAACGGCATCCACCCCGAGTCGATTGGCGATCAAGACATCGGTTCTGTGATCATTGCCGACAAAGAGACATTCCTCAGGTGTGAGGTGATGTTCTTTTAGCGCGATGCTTAAGAACTCTGGATTGGGTTTACTTATTTTATAGTCAGATGACAGATAGATCGCGTCAAAATGATCGTAGAGTCGTGTACTTTTAAGCTCTGCTAAGGTGAATGCACGCTGTGCATTGGAAACAAGTATGACGAATACACCGTTCGCTTTTAAGTGCTCAATGAGATCAAAAACATGTGGATAGGGCTTAACGTAGGCTAAAGATGTGATTCTAAAAAGGGTCGCTGTTTCCTCAGCTTCTCTTTTTTTGATGTCGATGCCCTTCTCTTTGAACAGCTTTTTAAAGATTTTGATGACGTCACATTCAGGCGCTTCAACCCCTTTTTGAGTTAACTTATCAAGGGCATCTTGAACCAGTGCATGGTATCTTTCTTCAAGCTCATCGCAGGTATAAAAAGCACCTTTAGAAGCGAAATAATGACGCATTTTCTCCCAAAGTGCTGGGTCTGACTCATCTGTGTGTATGTCGAGTAAAGTTCCATATAAATCAAATAGTGCTGCACGATATTTCATTTTGTCACCTCCAATTTATACTATTATATCCCAACAGTACGCCTCTTAAAAGTAATCAAAATAGGGTAGGGTTTGTTTTAGAGTGACAGAAGGGTTATAATTTATACAGATATAATAAGCCAAAGGAGGCATACATGAGTTTACTGACTGATTTTAGGCTATCTGTCCTTGAAAACAACCTCGGTGTCTATGGCATCCACGTCTATCAAAATGGCAGCGTACTTGCCCAGCATCGTTTTAGAAGTGACGATCGAGAAAACCTTTATTCGGCGTCAAAGACCTTTACAGCCATTGGTGTGGGGATCGCTGAAGCAGAAGGTCTCCTCAAACTAACTGACCCAGTGTTATCGTTTTTTCCTGAATATGCGTCTATAGCAAGTGAGGGGACTGAGCGCATACAAATTAGGGATCTTCTCCATATGAGCACGGGTCACGCAGAAGAGAAGTATCGCCTGAAGAGCAATGCGGACCGTGCAAAGCTGTTTTTTGAAACGCCTATGATGCATCCGGTGGGGGCACAGTTTTTTTATGAAAATTCAGCCACCTATATGCTCGGTAGAATCATAGAGAAATTATCGGGACAAATTTTGCTGGAGTACCTTAAACCAAGACTTTTTGATAAGCTCGAAATTCTAAACCCACAGTGGCAAACCTGTGCGATGGGACATACCAGTGGCTCTGGTGGACTTTATCTCACCACAGAGGAGTTCTCTAGACTAGGCGTTTTGCTTTTAAATGAGGGAAAATACGGTGAGCATCAAATCGTATCAAGTGACTTTATCCATAGGATGCATACTGACCTTGTACCGACACTGGGCAAAGACGATTCCGAAACGCGTGCGGGCTACGGCTATCAGGTTTGGAACTGTACGATACCGAACACCTATAGGGCGGATGGTATGTACGGACAGATGTGTGTCGTTCTCAAGGATTATAAAGCGGTGATTACAGTTACAGCGCACAATGAGACGAATCACAAGGATATTTTAAGAGCGATTTGGAGCGAGATTTTACCAAAGCTTTAGTGAAATTATGATAGAATTATTTAATAAGTTATTTTTAGATCGCGGGAGGTTACTTTGTGAGAGAGGCATGGCTCAGATTATTTGATGCTGTAAAAACAGAAGAGTTTCAAAAAATTCAAGACAATTTAGCTGCGTCCACAGACTTGGCCGTGATCACGGTGGATTACAAAGGTCGACCGTTAACGACGCATAGTCGCTGTAACGCATTTTGCAGTTCGATTCGACAAATTCCCGAATACGAAAAGCAATGTGAAAAATGTGACTCTCATGGTGGATTAGAGGCGGCACGTCTCAAAGTGCCATTTATTTATTTGTGTCACGCCAACATCGTTGATTTTGCAGTCCCAATCATCGTTAATGATATGTATCTGGGCGCAATCATGGCTGGGCAGATCAGATTAGAGTCTTCTGAACGTATGACCAGTATCGAGCGCATCGCAAGCATGACCGATCTTGAAGTGATGTTTAAAGCGCATCCTCATTTAAAAGTCGCCTATCAAAGTATGCCAAAGATGTCCTATAGCAAGATAGAGGCAGCGGCAAATGTCATTCAAACCATTTGTCGATACATCGTTCAAAATCCAGGTGAAAAGATCCTAGAAGACTTATCTGTGAATGCCGACAAGACCTCTTTAAACGATCAAAAGAACACATCTCTGCTTACCAGTGCAGTTGACTATATGGAAAAGAATTTTCATGAGAAGATCACCTTAAAGCAGCTTTCGCAGATTTCGAACATTTCTGAAAGTTACTTTAGTCGATTGTTTTCTAAAGTCTATGGCGTGAGCATCACAGAATATTTAGAAGAGATCCGCATAAGACACGCTAAGAAACTATTGGTAAGTCCGGAACTAACCATAAACACAGTCTCTCAGATGTGTGGTTACGATGATACCAGCTACTTCATCAAACGATTTAAAAATGCGACGGGGATAACGCCAAACGAATACCGTAAAACGATAGGCCTATAAGAGCCAAATGTTATTTGAAAAAATGACTGAAGCAAATCATTCAAAGATTTGTTCCAGTCATTTTTACTTAGGAGCTATCTCGTAACAGCTCCTAAATAGATGGGTGGTTATATGCAAAATTCGAATTATGAAAGTTTAGCAGTAATTTCTGTAAAGATCACACCAAGTGCATGTGCACCTGCATCTGGATAGCCGATACTTCTATCGCCGACAGTTCCAGCACGACCCATTCGAGCTGCGATCAGTTTTGTAGACTCAGCGCCTTTAACGGCTTCAGCAGAAGCTAATTTAAGAGCGTCAAGTAGCGATTTGCCTTCTTTGGCTGAGCGTAAAAGGCTGTCTGCGTAAGGAACGAGAGCGTCGATCAGTGTTTTATCTCCGACGACAGCACCTCTACCAAAGGAGCGTTCACCAGTCACTTGAACTGATTTTACTGTAGCTTGCATCATTTCTGCAAATGCAGTTAAGGTCAAATGTTCTAAGCCCTCTGACGAGCGACTTGCACCTTTGAAAGCAGAGCCCCAGATAGGACCAGATGCACCACCGCAATGCTCCATGATGATCAGAGCACATTGATCAAGAAACGCGCTGATAGTAGTGGTATCTTGAATAAGATTTCGCCATTCTTCTTTTAACTTTCTAAAGCCCTTTGCAACACTCATACCAAAGTCGCCATCTCCAGCGTGAGCATCGAGTTCGCAAAACGGCACTTCATTTTTAATAATGACGTCGCTCATGGCATCGATCATAAACTGAAGATTTTGAAGCGTTAAGCGCTCATCTGTAATTACAGCATGCTTTGGATCGGTTTCAAGCTCATAAGTGAAAGCCGATTTTACCTTTTCTGCTTGCTCATATGAGAGTGGGGAATAGTTGACTGGATCGATTGGACCATACACATTTAAACCTGCAGACTGTGCGGGTTGATTTAATAAGAGCTTTAGCTCTGAATCTAGCTTCATAATTGAAACAGAAGCGCCGAGCATATCGATACTGGTCATAAAATTTCCCACGAAGATGCGGTGAATTTTCACACCTGCTGCGACGAGTTCTTTTGTGATGGCGTGATTGAGTAGATAAAGCTCCTGTAAAGGCGTACTCCCGAACCCGTTGATCATTACGGCTACTTCTTCGTTCTCAAGCTTAAGTTCATTTAACAATGCCTCTGTCATGCGTTTAGAAAGTGCATCAGCCGATATAATGGTTTCTCTTTGAATTCCGGGTTCACCGTGGATCCCCACGCCGTATTCCATTTCATTTTCAGCGATTTCAAATGTCGGTGAACCTTTCGCTGGAACGGTACAAGAGCTAAAGGCAAAGCCGATACTTTTAACGTTTTGAGCCACTTTTTCAGCCACGCGCTTTACTTCAGATAGAGTGTTGCCCATCTCTGCAAATGCCCCAGCGATCTTGTGGACAAACAAGGTACCTGCCACACCTCTTCTGCCGACCGTATATAGTGAGTCTTGCACTGCAATATCATCGTCTACTTTAACGTAGTCTACCGTAAGACCATCATCTGAAGCCAGTGCAGCTGCGTTTTTAAAGTTCATCATATCGCCGCTGTAGTTTTTTATGATTAACAAAGTACCTTTGTTACTTCTTGTCTCTCTGATCGCTTGATAAACTTGTATTTGAGAAGGAGAGGCAAAAACATCGCCGCAAACAGCAGCATCTAGAAGGCCTTTTCCCACAAAACCAGCGTGTGCAGGCTCGTGTCCACTGCCACCGCCGCTGATAAGCGTTACTTTGTCAGGATTAATTTGACGCTTTTTTATGATTTTATACTTTTCGATGAATTCAAGCTCTGGATGTGCGATTTCAATTCCCTTACACATTTCATAAACCAAATTCTCTGGTTGATTGATTATTTTTTTCATCTTTACCATCCTTCTGAACTAAGCTCTTTTAGCCTTAAATGCTTTGCCTATTGCATCTGCGGTAATGATTGCAGCGGATACCATCAAATCGGTGATTGGGAAAGGCATTGCGTGGATAGATTCCTCAGGAATACAAGCTTTCTTAGCGACCGCTTTTAATTCTTCGTCAGAAATCGTATCGACGCCTATGTCGCTTAAGCAAACTGGTAAGCCTACGCTGAGACAGAATTCTAATACAGTTTCAAGTTCTTCAGTAGGTGCATTTTCTAAAACGAGTTGTACCAAAGTACCAAAAGCAACCTTTTCACCATGGAAATAGTGATGCGTGCCTTCAAGAAGCGTTAACCCATCATGGATCGCATGTGCAGCAGCCAGTCCACCACTTTCAAAGCCCAAACCAGAAAGAAGTGAATTTGCCTCAATGATGTTCTCAAGAGCAGGGGTTACTTGGTTGGCATCACACGCAAGCTTTGCTTTTACACCATCTGCAAGTAGCGTTTGATAACAGAGCGTCGCTAGTGCAAAGGCAGTATTTGTGCCCTTAGCAGGTGCGCTGAAGCCCTCTCTAAAGCCACAAGGTAAACCCGCATTGACATTTGAAAACGAATTACGAGTTGCACGTGCTTCAAAGTAAGTGGATAAAGCATCGCCCATACCAGAAACTAAAAATCGCGTCGGTGCATTGGCTATTACTGTTGTATCGATTAAAACCACACTTGGGTTTTGGTTGAAATAAGCATAATCATCAAAAGCCCCATCAGGTGTATAAAGTACTGCTGAGTGACTGGTTGGTGCATCTGTAGCGGCTATGGTTGGACAGATAATAAGTGCATGACCCTTAGCGACGCATTTCGCTGTATCGATTGCCTTGCCACCACCTAGACCGATGGTACAAGCACAGTTGTTTTGTTTAGCCACTTCTTCAAGTCGGCTGATTTCTTGTCTAGAACATTCACCACCAAAATTACTTTCTATGAACTTGATTCCGAACTTCTCTTGTGTGGCATCGAGCTTTGCTTTCACTCTTTTTACATCCTCTGGATGTGCAATTAAAAGAGCAGAATCGCCAAAGGTTTTTACAAAATACCCTAAATTCAGTAACTCATCTTCACCTTGAACGTATTTTGAAGGTGCAATAAAAGCTTTTCTCATAATTTCCTCCTATACAAGAATTGATAGTTTTCTAATAATTTAAGTATAAGAAAGTTTTTATTTTAGTACATTAGAGTCTGATGGAC
This sequence comes from Firmicutes bacterium UBA6226, assembly GCA_002441045.1. The sequence goes on from DJWQ01000194.1 coordinate 44,011, forward strand.
ACTTATAGGGGATTCTGATAGTAATAATCCGACGGGTTATGTCAATATAATTGCATCACAGCAATATATTTATATAACAAGATCACTTGTTTCTATTTTGTCAAAACACATGATTGATCGCTGATCAAAAGCGAAGTTTTGGATTATCAGGAAATTGGACTATAATGAATATAAAGAAATATAGTACGAATGAAAGAAAGATAGAACGAAAGAAAGATAGAAAAGAAAGATAGAAAAGAAAGATAGAAAGATAGAAAGAGGTGTCATGTGAAGGATAAACTCATCGATTATATGAAAAAATTCATCGACCTAAACGAAGATGAACTTGAGAAAATGGCAGCTGAAATCAACATCCAAACCTTTCAAAAGGGTACGATTTTACTTGAACAGGGTGAAGTGCCAACGCTTTGCTACTTTGTACTGAAGGGCTGTGTGCGTCAATATCTCATCGACGAGGAGGGACGTGAAATCACTTCGAACTTTTATACAGAAGAGCAAAATGTAACCATCTATAACCGCCATACAAAAGACAAGTCCTCGAAATACAGCTTAAACTG
>DJWQ01000229.1:0-1504 GCA_002441045.1 Firmicutes bacterium UBA6226
CATCGTTAAAGGTGTCGAGCTTTTTTTATGGCAGATTGTAAAGCTTGTAGGCGGTAGACTTGAAATCTGGTGGTTCATAATATTAACTTTGGGTCCCCTATTAGGATCACTCATTACTGAACCTGCAGCTATGGTTCTATGTGCGATGCTTTTAGCAGATAAATTCTACGATCTAAACCCACCTAGACAGCTTAAGTACTCTACTTTGGCTTTGCTACTAATTAACATCTCGATTGGCGGCACACTGACAAGCTTTGCTGCGCCTCCAGTTTTAATGATCGCAGATAAATGGCAATGGACAACTTCATTTATGTTCACGCATATAGGCTATAAAGCAATTCTTGCGATTCTTATCAATAATACACTGTATTACTTTATCAATAGACGCGCTTTTAAATCTCTAGAAGAAGCCTATAAAAGAGATCGTTTTAAAAAATTCGTACAAAGAAGATTTGTGGACAAAATTATCGTCTCAAAACGTATAGACGAGCTTGAATTACTTACAAATCAACAGGTTGGATTTATTTCAGAATTTGAAAAGAGCTCCGAATCTTTAAGACAAGAAATAGAAAAGAGCGCGAGAATGACGCTTTCAGAAGAAGAGCTAGAGCAGTATCAAATAGATGTCTATTTATCACAAAGATTCGATACCATAAAGCTAAGCGAAATGAAACGTACGATTCCTGGTCTGCTACCAGATGACATTAGACCCAAATACAACGACCCGGATTGGGACCGGCGTGATGATAAAGTGCCCATGTGGATCATCTTTATGCATCTGGTTTTTATGTGCGTCGTCATCATCAATGATCATCAGCCCGTTATATTTATTGGTACGTTTATGTTCTATATCGGTTTTATTCAGATTACATCGCTTTATCAAAACCGTCTGAACTTAAAGCCAGCGCTTATGGTCGCATTTTTTCTTGCGGGTTTAATCATTCACAGTCATTTTCAGGCTTGGTGGATCGAACCTCTGTTAAGTAGTCTTTCTGCCTCCGCTTTAAATCTCTGCGCAATTGTATTAACCTCTTTTAATGATAATGCAGCCATCACTTATCTGAGTAGCCTAGTAGAAGGGCTATCTGATGAACTGAAATATGCCATCGTCACTGGTGCGGTTACTGGCGGCGGTCTAACGCTGATCGCCAATGCACCCAACCCAATCAGTCAATCTATACTTAAGAAATACTTTAAGTTTGGTATCTCGCCTAGATTGCTCTTACTTTATGCTGCGATACCTACCGCAATTGTTGCTTTGATTTTTAAATTCTTATAATCACTATAACAGATGAAAACCCAAAAGCCACACAAAAGCATTCTCTGGACGTCGGTCCTCGGCTTTGCCTGCGGAGCGTCCGACGAATGTTTTTGTGTGGCTTTTAGGTTAAGTTAAATTTGAAGATTAAATGAATTTAAAATTTACTTAGTCACTAAGAGTTCTAGCTTCGCTTGATCAAAGGTCAAGTGCTGCGATAAGCTGTTCATAAGATCTGTAAGTGCT
>DJWQ01000229.1:1646-10290 GCA_002441045.1 Firmicutes bacterium UBA6226
CAGATACAATTCTTTCTCTTTCTGCGATAAGTGATGTATGAAGCGCATCATGTTCGTCCCAAAGTGTGTCAAATGAACTTTGAAGCTCGGGTGCATAGCTTCCGATTACTTCAGTTAACTTTGCTCTGTACGCGTCTCTCTTCTCGATAACGTCTGCTGCCTTAGCCTCTAACCGATCGTTGAATTCACCTGTTTTCAGATCCATTTTCTCTGCTGGCGTAACTGTATCTGCAAATGACGTCACAGGTGCTGCGATCAACGCAATAGCGATACAGCTAAGCACGATTTTTCCTAAACTAAACTTTCTTCTCATATAGTACACTCCTCTCAAATCATTTTGTTTGACTGACCTTGCCAAGGTGTCATGGTTTCCCTTGGCTTAATTAGAGTATACGCGTCTTGGTCTTGTAAGTTCAAAGGTCAAACTGTGGCAAACCATAGGCAGCTTTAATCCATTTATAGCTCACCCAGATGAGTACAGCACTATATATAATCGGTCCCCTAACCAAACTCGATAGAAGGGTCGCTGATGGAAAATCTCGATAAAAGAACGTCATTAATCTTCCGAAGGTATAAAGCCAAATAAAAGCGTAGGTTATCAATCCTGCCCTCAGCTTAAATTTACCGCCTTTATAGGTCATCCACATCACCACAATTAAAGCGAGCATCGTAAATCCCACTTCATAAAGCTGCGTTGGATGTCTAGGGATTGACTGGGCACCTGAGATGGCTTTTATAAAGCCAGAGCTTCCCAACAATCGGGTTACAGCGTTTTGATCTGCTTTTGGAAAGATAATTCCCCACGGTAAATTTGTTGGGATACCATAACAGCACCCATTGTAGAAGCAGCCTAGCTTTGCTAAAATAAGACCCACGCCCAAAAAAGGAACGATGTCGTCAGTGACTCTTAATGTTTGAAGCCCCACTCTACGCATAAGGACTCTAAATACGATAAATGCAACTATAAGGCCACCAAACACAGAAAAATTGTGCAGTGAAAGCTCCCATAGTAGCCTTGGCTCTTCTAAAACGCGGTGTAAATACAACACACCATAGAGCACTCTCGCACCGATCAAATAGCTAATTCCTAAAAGTAATGAAATCGCAATAATCTCTCCAAGCAGAAGATTTCTCCTCTTAAGTGCCAGATAGCCGCCTATGAGTGTCACCATACCACCTAGTGTGTTAAAGGTTATATATGCCATGCATCGCCTTACCTTTCAAAACTAAAAGTACCACTGTATAGCGATCCAGTCTGTGAATAGCCACTGTATTGTTCTTCAGTCGTGGAGACATCAAAGGTGCCCTTCATTGTTGTTTCACCTGTCATCTTTCCTTTAAATACCGTATTCATCGTAAAGCCTTCTTGTAACTCTGATTTATTAAACGTATAGTTTATACCGTCTACGGATATGGTGAATGGTTCATCCACAGCCTCTTCACAGCCATAGTCGGGAAAAGCAGCTGCAAAATCGATTCTAAAGGTTGCACTTAAAACACCACCTGAACCTTCAGTGACGACCACAGTCATCGGCACAGGCTTTCCAACGACCGATTCCCCCTTTGCAATCGCTTCATTAAGCTGTGCTTGAATCTCTTCATCATTGATGTCTATCTCCTCACACTCATTCCCCTCTGCGTCCGTAATCACAGGGACGGATTCAGGATTAGCCGCCGCTTTTTTGGCTGATTCTATAATCGGCGCTACAGTGATTACCAATGTGCCTTTATAGGTGCCAGGTGTTAAAGCATACTGTTTCACATAGCCCTTTTCCTCAAGCATCTTTTGATAAGCCTCTTCACCAAACACATAACGCTCTTTAATAAGCTCTGCGAGGTCAGACAGTTTCATTTCATCGTCCTTTAGGATGCCGATATAATCAAGCCCTCTCGCTTGATCGTGTAGATCCCCATTTTTATAAACGATCCCAAATCGCCCCGTCTCTTCTTGAATCCTTCTGATTTGCTCATATAAACGGTCGAGCATCCTCTCCATGCTTTGATCATAAGGATACCAGCTTCTTCCTCTTTCAAGTAAGCCCCATTTTTCAAACTGTGCGAGCACCTCTCTTTGATTCTCTTCTTCCTTCTCAATCTCAGCTTCCTGAACGATTCTCTTTTCAAATTGTTCTTTAATTGACGCCTTGGCTCTGGATTTGGCTAGTTTAATCTGCGCCTCAGTCAAATCGCCTTCGTTAACACCAATTGAAGCTGCATATTTTTTCACAGCATCCATCTCTATTTGCCTACCCAAGCCACGCATCTGATTCCAAACCGCTTCAAAGTCACCTGGGTCATTATCATAGCCAAATAGGATATAATCGTTAGAGCCTTCCTTAAAGGCCTTATACGCTTCTTCTATCCCATTGTTCTTCCAGTTGTTAATCTTAGTATCTACAACTTCTATCCAAACCTTAGCGGCTTTATACACGGGGGACTTTTCAGATATCGCCTCGGCAATCTTCATCCCTGCGCCTTTATAATCGCCTTCAGATAAAAAGCCAACCACTTCAGAGGCATCTCCAAGATTTCCCAGAGTTTCAGTTATCAAATCCTCCTCTAGTGCCTCTGACATGGTTTTACCGATCAATGTCGCAACATTGGCTGTATAAGATTTAAAATCTTTTTTCATCAGGTTCGTCGTCAGCTTGCCATACTCCAAATTGCCATATTTCAGCTCCGCTAAAACCCCCTTGGCGATGACCTCTATTTCACTCTTATTTTTTGCGTTAAATTGCTCAACAAGGAGCTGCTCCACTATTTCCTTTGTCATTTGTTGTACGTCTGATTCCAGTTGTTTTTCCCCCCAACTCATCAGTGCGCGATCCTTGATGTACTGTTCCTTCCGCTCTGCCTCGGTTAGCTCTGCGCTACCAAAAAGTGGATTGTTATATACCTCGAATGCCACATAGCCTTCCTGAACATTGATCTCAACTGGCGTCTCATAAGTCCAGCCAGTTGCGTCGCTGTAATGTACAGCCTTTATCCCATCTAACTCATCGTGTGCCTTCAAAAATTCTGCATCCACTGCGAGCTTTATAAGGATAGGGTAATCCGTGCGACGCTGTTCACCTTCAAACGTCAAATGAAGCGGTATGCTGTTCAGTGACATCTTGCTCGCATCTACAGAAGTAGGCGCGCTTCCGATTTCAACTTTTATACTTGAGCCTTCACTCAGTGCTCCCTCAGGAATAATGACCTGAACATGATCGACATCAAGTGATCCGATAATCTGTTCTGTTGCAAATGAGTTAATTTCACCTAATGTTTTTTCCTCCGCCTTGGGCACTGAAGCGGCTAACGTCGTTTCCTGAGTTGAACCGCCTGAGTTTGATTTACCACATGATGTTAAAGCCATTAATAAACACATTAAAATCACTGATGTTCTAAACCATTTTGATTCTTTAGATTGATAGACTAACATCCCCAAACCTCCTATACACTTAACTTATTACCTATCTATAAGTTTACAGAAGATATCTCGTATTTGAAATGCATCTGATATAACTGTCAATGACATTTGAAGTGATAGTTGTCAAAATACACTTAAAGCATTAATATGAAAGAGTGTGCTATTACTAAGGCACTTTTTCATATAAAGCTCGGATGATCAAGAAAGGATAGCGTATGGAAGTCTTTAAAATATATGATAAAGATGAAACCGTTGAGACGTTTCAGAATAACGCTGGTGTTTTTAAATTATTGGTTCATGAAGGTGATTTTGAAGTTTATGAATCAACCATAAACAAAGGAAAATCTATTTTATTTCAACCCTATGAAACAGCAGATGCAATCAATTTTATCTTTGTCTTGTCTGGCAAACTGCTACATACCAACACCCTGAACCTCGTGAATGCAGGCGAAAAAATAGTACTTAAAAACCTTTCACATACTCAGCATTTTAGTGTGATTGAACCCTCACAACTACTGACCGTAAGAAACTGCAAACACTTTTTGCATCAGGCAAGTAAAACCAATAAAGTATATGATATGATCCATCAGATTCAAAGCAAAGATCAATATACTGAGACGCATTGTAATAATGCAGGTAACTTGGCCGTACAGCTTGCAACCCTAATGCACCTTCCAGAACAAACAATTGATAATATCCTTCATGGCGCAAAAATTCATGATGTCGGTAAGCTATTTGTACCTGAAGAAATTTTAAACAAACCTGCGAAGCTCTCTTATGAAGAGTATGAAATAATTAAAAAGCACGTAGTGGATGGCTACAATCTCATTTTTAAAGAAACACAAAACATTGAGCTGTCAAAACTCGCCTTAGAGCATCATGAACGATTGGATGGCAGTGGCTATCCATATGGACTGAAAGGTGATGAAATCTCTATCTCTTCCCGAATTATGGCAGTTGTAGATAGCTTTGATGCGATGACCTCTGATCGCCCCTATAAAAAAGGGATTACACATGAAGCCGCAATAGAAGAATTGAAAAAATATGCTGGAACATGGTATGATTCCGAGGTGATTCATCAATTAGAAGCCTTATTAAACTCATTAAAAAAACACCTTTAAAGGTGTTTTTTTCAATAGATAGCATATAAAAAGATAGGTCATGTAATAAAGCATTACACGACCTATCTATCTGAAACATTAAAACTTGGAGACTAGATAAAGGAGATTATTTAATCATCAATAAGTTATATAGAATTTGAGCCATTTGTGCTCTTGTTGCATTTCCTTTTGGATCTAAGTTACCTGATTTTCCACTTACAAATCCACCTTCAACAAATAGCTTCACGGCATTTTGTGCATAGCTCGAAACTTTAGCATGATCGCCAAACTGCTCGAAACTAGCTTCTGATGCACCTTCTGGTAACTCACCTACGATGCTTAGTGCATTGTAAAGTAGAGTCATCATATCTTCTCTTGTTAAAGCAGCATCTGGTTTAAACTTATTATCGCCAGTACCTGAAGCCAAGCCTAATTTCTTAGCAGTTGCTAAATAAGCTGTATAATAAGAATTACCCGCATCCGCGAAATTGTCTTTAAGAGTGGTATCAACTTTTACATTATAAGCATTCATCAACATTACTAAGAATTGACCTCTAGTAATTTCTGCATCAGGACTAAATTCAAGCTCTGATGTCCCATTGGCGATTTGTCTTGATGCGATATAAGAGACAGCATCATAATACCATGCTCCTGATTTCACATCATTAAACGACTTGTCTTTGTAGCCTAACATATAGGTTGAAAAATGCTTGGTTTTAAACTCAACCATATGCGTTTCTTCGTTATAGTTGCCTCTTATCGTTTCTAACACACCTTTGTCATTTAGGTAGTATACTACGATTGCATTTTTCTTTTCACCCAGTTGAAGTGTATAAGGAAGACTTACTTTGACAGAGCCATTTCCAAAATCACTGATCGTTTGCGTTCCAGAGGTTACACTGAAATCAAACACAGGTCTATCTTTTACTATCTCTTTTACAGCATCACTTAAATCATTTGTATCTACTTTGTTAATACTGATTGAAATCTCTTCATTATTTGAACTTGATCCGATTGCGCTTAAGGCTTTTTGATCAAATAACAACGTCCCTAAACCAGATGTGATTTTCATATCTGCATTGGCTTCATTAGAGACTCTTGATAAAGCATCTTTATCAAATGTGACTGTTAGCTTATCCGCATCAGAAGTTGTATCGATTTTAACTTCAATGACGTTCTTCGAACCATTTGTGTTGTTTTGAGTAAGTTGATCGATCGCTTCATTTAAAGTTTCCTTTGAAACAGTTGCTACTGTTTGACCATTTTGAGTTTGTGTTTCACCAACTTGGATTGAACCTGTAATCACTTTCTGTCCTTGAGTTGCTTCAACGACGGTTACTGTCGTCGGTTTAGGATCGACAGGCGTTGGCTCTTCACCTGGCAAACCAGGATTTGAAGCCGCAGTACAGATTATATCTGATCTATCTCTAACTCTAATACGAGCGCCCTCTGTATCGAACGATGATAAACCTACCGCTGTGAGGTTTGCGCCTACTTGAAGGTTATCTATGGTCTTAGAAGATGTGATATAGCCATCGATGAACACTCTGCAAGTGACACCACTATCATCTTTAACATAGATGCTTTCGATTACATTATTAGAGTACTCTAAGTTGACGATTTTACCACTCACTTTTACCAAGCTACCAAGATGAGAACTTGCAGCAGCTTGCGCCGTTGTTAACAGATATGGTGTTGGTAATGGGCTAATACTTGAATCGATTATCGATATTTTTTCTACCGCGATCTGTCTTTCACCGTTATATGAGCTTGTTTTTCCAGTGATTTCAACCAATTGACCGGCTCTTATATCACCAGCAACAGGGAATGCATTGATTCCAGCAGTTCCATCTTGAACGTAAATACAATCAAAGAATGCTGTATCTTTGTCATAGCCTGAAGCATTTGATGTAACGATACCTCTTACAGTAAAGCGTTCGCCTTCATTTGCACTTTGAACATCCGAGATATTCGAAATAACCACTGGGTTTACAAATTTAACGATGTCTTCCATAATGGTGTAGTTGCTGTATGCAGGTGTTGCATAGCTATCCATAGTTACTTGAATTTCAAAGTTACTCATGAAAACCGCACCAGCAACGATGATCGTTGAAGTGTTACCATTTTCATAATTAACGGTTTCAGAGGCTGCGATCAGATATTTATCTGAATACTTTGGAACAGCTACTTCTGGAATTCCAGTTGTACCATCTTTATCATCATCTGATGAATAGCTTGTTGTAAAGCTGTAAACCATTGGGCTTATATTTTCAGAAAGTGTTTCTGTAGGCATTTTTGCTGAATCTACCGCATAGATCGTTGATCCGCCATAACTTGAATACACTTGTTCTTCTGTAATAACACGGCTGATAAAAGGATTGTTCGTATTGTAATTTGTTAGATACAAACGTTGTGGTTGTCCACCATTTGTTACATCATCTTTTGCTTCATCATCTGAAATTCTAAGTGATGAACCGATGGATTCTAGTACTCTATTTTGTTGTGCTGACATCTGATCAGCAGCTGGAAGTGTATATTCATTACCATCTGAGTACTTAGTATAGCTTTCATAGTAGTCACCCCAGCCAGTGATGATAATTGTATTTCCCGCTTCTGCAAATGATTTGATGGCTTCAAGCTCATCTTCTGTATAGTTCATATATCCAATTTTGAAACTACTACCATTTCTTCTTGTTGGCGGTGTTAAAATTAACATTTTGAACTTCGGATTACTTGTTGCTGCCATAAATTCTTCACTTGTTTTTAACTCGACCACGCGAACATCATATTCAACAGCCATGTTAGCGAAATTCCCCATGCTGTCTTTATAGTTACCGTTTACGTATTCGTTATAATGGCTTGCATCAATACCGATATAAACTAATTTTTCAGCGTTTCTAACATTGATTTTGATTTCTTGTGTAAAGATTTTCGTTTGATCTCCTACTAGGAACTCAGCGGTTACTACGACATTATTATCACCTGCTGTCGTCGGCATATATTCCTGTGAGTGTTTATAAGTTCCTGTTGGAACGATACTTTCGTTTAAATCTGCTTTTTTAATCAATTGACCATTCACTGTATACTCTAGCGACTTAAGCGTTACGTTAGATGCTTCATTATTAAATAAAGTCGTCGTAAAATTAAGTGCTTCGTTAGTTACTGGCATTTTTGTAGACGCTTCTAAAGAACTAATGCCAACAAGCGGTGCTTGACCCACCCAAACAGGTGCAGTCACTGCAATGTTTTTATCTGCTTGAGTTACTCTTACATAGTAATAGCCTTGTACAGATGGTAATTCAAAGTTCCACTCAACAGCGTTTGTTTCAAAAGTTTTAGATGCTGCAACTCTACCGCTATTGGTTATAATCTCAACTTTTGAAATAACATCATTTGAATCAGGGTCATCAACCGTTACCATCACTTGTAAAGGTGTATTAGGTACTTCGCTGATAATGCTACCCATCATTAAATCATTGATCGTATAGCTAATATTAAGATTTTTATCTTCTGTTGCGTAAACTGACATATTTTTTAGGCCATTTAATAGACCTGTCGTACTTAAATCATCTGAAATAATAACCGTACGAGCATTATTTGCATTACCCCATTTACCTTTATGGTTATCTTGGTTGTTCGTAGGTGCCACATGCCAACCTTTATCCAATGCTTTCGTATATTCTGTAAAGCTTGGGAAATAGCCACCTGAACCGATAGCACCTTCTCCATTACCTACTTCTACAGCGACCATTTTATTATCATAAGATGCTGACCAGTATGCAAAATCAGAAAAAGTTCCGAAGGTTGAACCTGGATGGTTGAACTGTGATAAGTTTGCAAGTGGATCTGAATTCTTTATTAATGTGTCATAATAAGCTTTCATTCCTGCATCAGCAGTTTTATTGTTTAGTGTTGAGTTATTTCTACTTACTAACCCCACTGAGTTAAATGTGTTGATATGTCCAGGACCACCTGACCAAGTCATCTCATAACCTGGGAAAGCAAGCTTGCTGCCAGCGTTTTCTTCATTGAACGTAGCCATATCAGATACATATGTGTTCCACTTTTCTAAGCTTTGCGCTGTCATTAAAGTTTTATCGTTCATTGCATCAGCTGGATTTGCTGCAGATTG